>NZ_JBEZFA010000003.1:0-94719 GCF_040649215.1 Micromonospora sp. NPDC049044
AGGACATGGGTTGGCTGCTCACCAACTTCGCCGACAGCGTGGCGGGTATCGCCCACGTGGTGGCGGTGTCCGCCGACGGGCTCCTGCTCGCGTCCTCCCGGGATCTGCCGGGGGACCGGGCCGACCAGCTCGCCGCGATCACCTCCGGTGTGGTGAGCCTGACCGAGGGCGCTGCCCGGATGTTCAGCGCGGGTGGGGTGTTGCAGACAGTCATCGAGATGGACAGCGGGTACCTCTTCCTGATGTCGATCAGCGACGGGTCGTCGATGGCCGTGCTGGCCGCGCGCAGCTGTGACGTGGGCCAGGTCGGCTACGAGATGGCGCTGCTGGTCGAGCGGGTCGGTGCCGCGCTGGTGCCGCTGCCGCGTGACGCCGTGCGCTCCTAGCACCGGAAGGCGGCGCTCGGGGCGTGCGCCGAAGCAGGGACGAAAGGTAGCGTTGGCGGGCTCTACAGTGGACGGGGAGGTGATCGGGGATGGACCAACGGCGCGTTGACCCGCGTGGCGCGCTGGTGCGTCCGTACGCGGTCACCCGTGGTCGCACCGAACCTCGTCAGGACATCGCCCTCGAGGCCGTCCTCACCGCGTCCCCCACCCAGGTTGCCGAGTCCCGCTTCGCCGGGCACGACAAGCACCGCATCGCCACGGTCTGTGAGGGCCGCGCACAGTCGCTGGCGGAGATCGCCGCGTACACCCGGATGCCGCTTGGCGTCGCCCGGGTGTTGGTCGCCGACATGGTGGCCGAGAGCCTGCTGACGTTACACACTGCTGCTCCCGCCGAGGGGTTCGAGGAGCGGATGGAACTGCTTGGAAGGGTGCTAAGTGGACTTCGCAGGCTATGACCCCGCTGGGGGGCGGCCAGGCCGGGGAATCGTCTCCGCGAAGATTGTCGTCGCGGGCGGCTTCGGCGTCGGCAAGACAACACTGGTCGGGGCGATCTCCGAGATCACGCCGCTGACCACCGAGGCGTTGATGACCGCGGCGGGTGTCGGCATCGACGACCCGTCCAAGGTGCCGGGCAAGGAGACCACCACGGTCGCCATGGACTTCGGCCGGATCACCATGGCCCAGGACCTGATCCTGTACCTCTTCGGTACCCCGGGCCAGACCCGGTTCTGGTTCATGTGGGACGAGATCATCCGAGGTGCGGTGGGTGCCGCAGTGCTTGTGGACACGCGCCGGATCACCGACGCGTTCGCTCCGCTCGACTACTTCGAGAACCGCAACCTGCCGTACGTGGTGGCGCTCAACCGGTTCGACGGTGCTCCCCAGTACGAGCTGGATGAGGTCCGCGAGGCGTTGGCCATCTCGCCGCAGGTGCCGCTGGTGATGACCGACGCCCGGCACCGGGATTCGGTAAAGCAGGTGTTGGTGACGGTCGTCGAGCACGCGATGCTGCGGCTCCAGGCCGAGCACGGGCGGGGCTTCCCCACGCCGGTCGGCTGATGGGTCGCGTCACGGCCGGCGCAAACAGCCCGGCCGTGACGCGTCAGTCGACCCGGAGCCGGTAGCCGCGCTTCACGATGGTCTGCACCACGCGCGGCGCGCGCAGGCCGGCCCGGAGTCGGGCCACCGCCATCTCCACCGCATGCTCGTCCGCGCCCCGGGGCAACGTCCGCAGCAGCGCGGTACGGGACAGCACCCGGCCGGGAGACTGGGCGAGCGCCCGCAACACCGCCATCGGGGCGGGGGCGAGTGGCCGCAACTCGCCGTCGATCACGGCGGCGTGCCCGCGCAGCGTGAGCAGGTGCCCACCGGCCTTGAACGTCACGGTCCGGCGGGGCAGCTCGTCGACGATGGTCCGCACCAGCGCGCCCAGCCGGGCCCGGCCCGGCGCAGTCACCGGCACCCCGCGCCGCAGCAGCGGTTCGGCGGTCACCGCGCCGACGCAGCTGGCCAGGACGTCAGCGTGGAACGCGGACAGCACCGCGTCGGTACGGTCCCCGGCCGTGCGCAGCAGGGCCTCCACCGCGGGCGCCGAAGTGAAGGTCACCGCGTCCACCAACCGGCCGGTGATCAGGTCGATCAACCGGTGCAGTGGTGCCGGGTCGGTCGGCGGTGCCCACCGGTAGACCGGCACCTCGATCACCGTGGCACCGGCCGCCTCCAGGGCCAGCGTGCAGTCGGGCTGCCGCTCACCGTGGAGCTGCATGGCGATCACCTGCCCGGCCACACCGCGCCGGCGCAGGTGGTCGACGACCTCGTCGCAGCTCTCCGATGCCGGCGACCACTGGTCGTGCAGCCCGGCCGCACGAATCGCGCCGCGCGCCTTCGGCCCCCGGGCCACCACGTACGAGCTGGCCAGCACCGAGCGCAGCGGCTCGGCCAGCCCCCAGCCCTCGGCCGCCTCCAGCCACCCGCGCATGCCGATGCCGGTGTTCGCCATCAGGATGTCCGGCGGCTGGTTGAGGCAGGCACGGGTCGCCTCGCGCAGCTCGGTGTCGTCGGAGAGCGGCACGATCCGCAACGCCGGGGCGAGCACCACCCGGGCGCCCCGCCGCTCGAGCAGCGCCGCCAACTCGTCGCGCCGCCGGTCGGCGGTCACCCCGATGGTGAAGCCGGCCAGTTCTTCCCGCATCAACCCTCCTGTCGTAGCCGTACCTCGACCAGCCCGCTGCGGCAGCGCGCGTCGTGCCGGCCCACTGCCACCCCCGGCAGGTCGAGGCACTGTCCGCTGCGCAGGTCGTACACCTGCTTGTGCAGCGGTGAGGCGACAGTGGGCACCCCGCCACGGCTGCCCACGATGCCCCGCGACAGCACGTACGCCCCGGAGACCGGATCGCGGTTGTCGATGGCGAACAGCTCGTCCGCGGTCCGGAACAGGGCGATCTGCACGCCGTCGACAAGGGCGGCCACGCCCCGGTCCGGTTCCAGCCGGTCGAAAAGGCAGATGGTCGTCCAGGTCGACGTGAGGGTCTGGGTCATCGCCGTACCTCCGGTAGGCCGAGGGTGACCGGTTGCCGACGCCGACCGTTCGTCGGCTCGGGTCCGGTCGTGGGATGGTCGCGTACGGGTACCGGCTGGCCGCGTTCCAGTGCGAAGGTGATCGACGGGTCGGGCACGTCCGGAGCGTTTACGAACGAGGTGTAGCGGCGCAGCCGATCCGGGTCGTCGAGCACGTCGCGCCACTCGTCGGAGTACGACGACACGTGCCGGGCCATCGCCGCGTCCAACTCTTCGCAGAAGCCCAACGAGTCGTCCACGATCACCGAGCGCAGGTGGTCGAGGCCGCCGTCCATCGCCTCGATCCAGCCGGCGGTGCGTTGCAGCCGGTCGGCGGTGCGGATGTAATACATCAAAAATCTATCGATTATTCGAATCAGTGCCTCTGTCGAAAGATCAGTGGCGAACAGGTCGGCGTGCCGGGGCCGGAAGCCGCCGTTGCCACCGACGTAGAGGTTCCAGCCGGTCTCGGTGGCGATGATGCCGAAGTCCTTGCTGCGGGCCTCGGCGCACTCGCGGGCACAACCGGAGACCGCCGACTTGATCTTGTGTGGGGCGCGCAGCCCCCGGTAGCGCAGCTCCAACGCGACGGCTAACCCCACCGAATCCTGCACTCCGTACCGGCACCAGGTCTCGCCCACGCACGACTTCACAGTCCGCAGCGCCTTGCCGTACGCGTGGCCGGACTCGAAGCCGGCGTCCACCAGCCGCCGCCAGATCTGCGGCAGCTGCTCCACCCGCGCCCCGAACAGGTCGATCCGCTGCCCGCCGGTGATCTTCGTGTAGAGCTGGAAGTCCCGGGCGACCTCGCCGATCACGATCAGCTTCTCCGGGGTGATCTCACCACCCGGGATCCGGGGCACCACCGAGTAGCTGCCGTCGCGTTGCAGGTTGGCCAGGAAGTGGTCGTTGGTGTCCTGCAAGGACGCCTGCTCACCGTCGAGCACGTGCCCGCTGCCCAGCGACGCGAGGATCGACGCCACCACCGGCTTGCAGATGTCGCAGCCGCGCCCCCGACCGTGCTCGGCGACCAGCCGGGAGAAGGTGCGGATGCCGCGTACGCGGACGATCTCGAACAGCTCCCGCCGGCTGACGTCGAAGTGCTCGCAGAGCGCGCGGGACTGCACCACCCCTGCCGCGTCCAGCAGCTGCTTGAGCATCGGCACGCAGGAGCCGCAACTGGTGCCGGCCCTCGTGCACGCCTTCAACGCCGGCACGTCCGCGCAGCCGTCGGCGATGGCGGCGTCCACGTCGCCACGGGTCACCGCGTTGCAGGAGCAGACCTGGGCGGTGGCCGGCAACGCGCCCGCGTCCGCTCCGCCGCCGTCCGGGGCGAGCAGCGCCAGTGGCGCTGCCGGCAGCGGGCCACCCACGCTGGCCCGCAACGTCGGGTACGCGCTGGCGTCGCCGACAAGCACCCCGCCGAGCAGGGTGTGCGCGTCGTCGGAGAGCACCAGCTTCGCGTAGACCCGGGTGGCCGGATCGGTGAACGTGACGTCCAGGCAGCCCGCGGTCGTGCCGTGTGCGTCACCGAACGAGGCCACGTCGACGCCGAGCAGCTTGAGCTTGGTGGCGGTGTCCGCGCCCGGGAACGTCGCCGCGCCGCCGACCAGCCGGTCGGCGACCACCTCGGCGGTCGCGTACCCGGGCGCGACAAGGCCGTGACAGGTGCCGTCGACAGCCGCGCACTCACCGACCGCCCAGATCCGCTCGTCGGTGCTGCGGCACGTCTCGTCGACGAGCACCCCACCGCGCGGCCCCACCGGTAGGCCGGCCGTCCGGGCCAGCTCGTCGCGCGGCCGGATGCCGGCGGCCACCACCACCAGCTCGGCCTCGACCGCGCTGCCGGCGGACAGTTCCAGGGCGGCGACCGCGCCGTCCGGGCCGGGCCGGATCGCCGTGGTGGCCACCCCGAGGTGGGTACGGACACCCAGGTCGTCGACGTAGCGGCGGAGCATCGCACCACCGGCCTGATCCACCTGCACGGGCATCAGCCGGGGCGCGAACTCGACAACGTCGGTGCTCAGGCCGAGCAGCCGCAGGGCGTTCGCCGCCTCCAGGCCGAGCAGCCCGCCGCCGATCACCGCGCCGACCCGCCGACCCTGCGCGTACGCCCGGATCGCCGCCAGGTCGTCAAGGGTCCGGTAGACGAACACCCCGGGCAGCTCGGCACCGGGCACCGGCGGCACGAAGGGGTACGACCCGGTGGCCAGCACCAGCGCGTCGTAGTGGTACTCGCCGGCGGCGGTGGTCACCACCTGCCGGTCCCGGTCGACGGAGGTGGCTGGCTCACCGAGGCGCAGCCGCACCCCGGCGTGCGGGGTGTGCACGTTGAGCTCGTCCTCGCTCACCCCGTCGAAGTACGCCGAGAGCCGCACCCGGTCGTACGCCGGACGCCCCTCCTCGGCCAGCACTGTCACCCGCCAGCGCCCCTGCGGGTCGCGGGCGTGCAGCGCGTCCACGAAACGCTGCCCGACCATGCCGTTGCCGATGACGACCAGTTCGCCGCCGTTCATCGCGTCACCTCCACCGATTCCGACTGGCTCAGCCAATCGACGATGCCGCCCACCGCGTCGCGGCAACCGCCGCAGCCGGTGCCGGCCCGGGTCGCGGCCACCACCGCGTCGACAGTCCGGGCTCCGGAGCGCCAGCTGCGCACCAGAGCGCCCTTGCTCACCGAGTTGCACTGACAGACCGTCGCCCCGTCCGGCATCAGTGCCGGTGACGCGGCAGGTGCCGCGGCCGCCGGGCCGAGCGCCCGGCCCAGCAGCAGCGCCCGTCGGTCGGTCGGCACCGGGTGACCGCGGTCGAAGAGCTGGATCACCGTGCCGACGGCCGGGTTGTCGCCGAGCAGGATCGCACCGACCAGTCGCTCGTCCCTGATCCGCAACCGGGCGTACGTGCCCCGGCTCGGGTCGGCGAAGGTCAGTTCCTCGCCCGGCCCGCCGATCGGGTCGCCCATTGAGGCCAGGTCGATCCCGGCAGCCTTGAGCCGGGTCACCACCGGCCGGGGCCGGTACCGGGCCAGCGGATCCGTCCCGGTCAGCACGTCGGCGAGCACCCGGGCCTGGGACCAGGCGGGTGCGACCAGCCCGGTGAGCACCCCGTCGTGTTCGGCGCAGTCGCCGATCGCCGAAATGGACCTGTCGCTGGTCCGGAGCCGATCGTCCACCAGCACGCCATGTCCGACGTCCAGCCCGGCCGCCCGGGCGAGGGCGGTGTCCGGGCGGACGCCGCAGGAGAGCACCAGCAGATCGGCGTGCAGCGTCTGACCGTCGGCCAGATCGAGGCGTACGCCGGTGGCGTCGGTGGCCACGCCGGTCGCCGGTACCGCCAGGTGGCTGGTGACGCCGAGACCGGCCAGCGTGCCGGCGAGCACCGCACCGGCGGCCGGGTCGAGCTGGCGTTCCATCAGGTGCCCGCGCGGGTGCACCACGGTCGTGGCCAGCCCCCGGGTGGCCAGCCCACGGGCGGCTTCCAGGCCGAGCAGACCACCGCCGAGCACCAACGCGCTGCGCGCGCCGTCCGCCGCAGCGATGATCCGCCGGCAGTCGTCGAGGGTCCGGAAGGGCACCACCCGCTCCGGCAGGTCGGCCGGGTCGAGGCCGGGCAGGGGTGGCACCACCGCTCGGGCGCCGGTGGCCAGCACCAGGTGGTCGTAGGCGATCCGTTCGCCGTCGGCGGTGCGGACCTCCCGGGCGGACCTGTCGACGGCGGTCACCGTCACCCCGGTGCGCAGGTCGATGCCATGGCCGGCGGCTTCGGTCAGCTCCACGTCCGGCTCGTCGACCCGGCCGGCCAGCAGGGTGGAGAGCATGATCCGGTTGTACGCCCGGTGCGGCTCCGCCCCGAGCACCGTGACCTTCCGGTCGCCTTCGCGGGCGTGCAGCTCGCTGGCGAGGCGGGCACCGGCCATGCCGTTGCCGATGATGACCACCCGGGCGGTCATGCCTTCTCCACCCGAACCGCGCAGATCTTGAATTCCGGCATCCCGGAGATCGGGTCCACCGCGTCGTTCGTCACCGAGTTGGCCCGCCCGGCCCCCGCGTAGTGGAACGGGGCGAAGACCGTGTCCGGTCGGATCCCGGCGCTGAGCCGGGCCGGGGCGCACAACTCGCCGCGCCGTGAGGTGACTCGCACCGGGTCGCCGTCGTCGACGCCGAGCCGGGCGGCCAGGTCGGGGTGCAGCTCGACGAACGCCTCACCGGCGGCGCGGCGCAGCGCGGCCACCCGGCGGGTCTGGGTGCCGGACTGGTACTGGGCGAGCACCCGGCCGGTGGTGAAGTGCAGCGGGTACGCGGCGCTCACCTCCTCGGCGGCCGGTCGGTGGTCGACGGGGTGGAACCGGGCCCGGCCGTCCGGGGTGGCGAACCGGTCGGCGAACAACCGTGGGGTGTCCGGCCCGTCCTCGGTCGGGCAGGGCCAGTACACGCCGTCGGCGTCGTCGATCCGGGCCCAGCTGATCCCGGCGTAGTCGGCGGCCCCGCCGGCCGAGGCGCGGCGCAGCTCGGCGAACACGACAGCCGGGTCGGCGGGGAACCGCGCTGCCGTGGTCTGCTCGGCGGTGGCCAGCCGGGCCGCCAGGTCGGAGATGATGGCCAGGTCGGTCCGGACGTCCGGCGGGGGCGGGCGGAGCGCGCGTCGGCGCAGCACCCGACCCTCCAGGTTGGTCATGGTGCCGTCCTCCTCGGCCCACTGCGCGGTGGGTAGCACCACGTCCGCCAGCGCGGCCGTCTCGGAGAGCAGCAGGTCGGCGACGACAAGCAGGTCGAGGTCGCGCAGCCGGCTCTCGATCCGGGCCGCCCGGGGGGCGGAGATCACCGGGTTCGAGCCGAACACCAGCAACGCCCGGGGGCCGTCAGGTGTGCCGAGCGAGTCGAGCAGTTGGTAGGCAGGCACTCCCGGGCCGGGCAACTCGTCGGCCGGCACGCCCCAGACGCCTGCCACGTGCTCGCGGGCCATCGGGTCGTCGATCCGTCGGTAGCCGGGGAGTTGGTCGGCCTTCTGCCCGTGCTCCCGCCCGCCCTGGCCGTTGCCCTGGCCGGTGAGGCAGCCGTACCCCGAACCGTCGCGGCCGGGCAGCCCGAGGGCGAGAGCGAGATTGACGTACGCGGTGACAGTGTCCACGCCCTTGGCGTGCTGCTCGGCACCACGAGCGGTAAGGATGATCACCCGGCCGCCGGTACCCAACGCGCGGGCGGTCGCCTCCAGATCGGCCACCGGCACTCCGGAGAGCTGCTCCGCGCGGGCCGGCCACCAGGCGGCGACGCTCCGACGGACCGCCTCGAAACCGGAGGTGCGGTCGGCCACGTACGCCCGGTCGACCCAACCCTCGGTGAGCGCGATGTGCAGCAGCGCGTTTGCCACAGCGAGGTCGGTGCCGGGCAGTGGTTGCAGGTGCAGGTCGGCCTGGCGGGCGGTGGCGGTGACCCGGGGGTCTACCACGATCAGCCGACCGCCGTTGCCGCGCTGCTCGGTGAGCCAGCGCACCAGCGGCGGCATGGTCTCCGCCGGGTTCGCGCCGACAAGCAGCAGCGTGTCGGCCCGGCCCAGGTCGGAGAGGGGGAACGGCAGCCCACGGTCGATGCCGAAGGCGCGCATCCCGGCGGCGGCCGCCGAGGACATGCAGAACCGTCCGTTGTAGTCGATGTGCCGGGTGCGGAGCCCGATCCGGGCGAACTTCCCCAGCGCGTACGCCTTTTCGTTGGTCAGGCCGCCGCCACCGAAGACGGCGACCGCGTCCCGGCCGGCGTCGGCCTGGACGGCGCGGATGCCGTCGACGATCCGGTCGAGGGCGGTGTCCCAACTCGCCGGGTGCAGCGCACCGGTGGCGCTGTCGCGTACCAGGGGAGTGGTCAGCCGCTCCGGGTGGTCGAGCAGGTCGGCGGCGGTCCAACCCTTCTGGCAGAGCCCGCCCCGGTTGGTGGGGAACTGGCGGGGGTGGACCGTCACCCCGGTGTCGTCCTCGCGGAGCACCATGCCGCACTGAAGCGCGCAGTACGGGCAGTGCGTCGCCACCTGCCGGGGTGTGCCCCCAGGTCGAGTCGCGGACCGTGCACCGTCTGTCATGTCGGCAAAGCGTGCCGTCGGGCAGTTTCCGGTCCGGGTCCCTTCTGTTTCGGTCCTGTCAAGTGGGGCTCACAGCGCACCGAGGCAGCGAGCGCGGTGGTGGGACTCACCAGCACAAGCCACTCCGGTCGGAGACCTCGCCCGGACAGCCGACTCGGAGCTGCCGGCGGCCAGGGAGTGGGTCTATAATGTGGGAAAACTGTCTCAAACTGTGGGAGCGTGCGATGAGTGTTACAGACGTCTTCAACGCCGTGGCCGGCACGTATGACGAGGAACGCCGACGACTGATCCCCTGCTTCGACGCCTTCTACGGCACCGCCATCCAGGTGGCCGCGCCACCGCTGCGCGCGGCGCTCGCCGCCGGGCGTACCCCGGAGGTGTTGGATCTCGGCGCGGGCACCGGGCTGCTCTCGCTGCTGCTCGCCGCGGCGGTGCCCGGGGTCCGGCTGACCCTGGTGGACGGTGCGCCGGCGATGCTCGCCCGCGCCACCGAACAGCTCAGTGCCCGGTCGGTGCCGCACCGGACGGTCCTGGCGGACCTGTCCGACGAGCTGCCGCCGGGCCGGTACGACGCGGTGGTCAGCGCGTTGGCGATCCACCACCTGGACGACGCGGGCAAGCGCGCGCTCTACCGGCGGGCCGCCGCCGCGTTGGCGCCGGGCGGGGTCTTCGTCAACGCCGAGCAGGTCGCCGGCCCGACCCCCGAGCTGGACCGGCGCTACGGCGAGGTGTGGCTGGAGCGGATCACCGAGTTGGGCGCGTCCCCCGACGAGATCGCCGCCTCCCTGGGGCGGATGCGGCACGACCGGCCGGCGACGGTGGCCGACCAGTGCCGGTGGCTCACCGAGGCCGGCCTGGTCGACGTCGACTGCTACTTCAAGGAGTGGCGCTTCGCGGTGTTCGGCGGCCAGGCCGGGTAAGCCGGCGGAATGTACGTTTCGACGGCCGAGGGTGAGCCGGTGAACGTGCGGATGACTGGCAGTCATACCGCTGGGTAGTCTCAGCGGCATGACTGCCAAGGTGACTCTCTCGTTCACCGACGAGACGATCGAAGAGGCGCGGCGGTTCGCCAAGCGCGAAGGGCTGTCGCTCTCGGCGTGGATGGACCAGGCCGCCCGCGAGAAGGCGCTGCGCGAGGTCTTCACCGCGCACGCCGCCGCCGTGGGCCGCGCCGGCCTGGACCTGGAGTCCGCCGCGCTCGCCGACGCCCGCGAGGTGGGCATGGTCAACGACCTGCTCTCCGGCGGACGACCGCGTGCTGCGTAGGGGAGAGGTCTGGCGCATCGAGGGCGCCCGGGAACGTCTCGGGCTCGTGGTCAGCTCAGACGTCTACAACTCCACAGACGTGCCCATCGTGATCGTGGTCGAGGTGGTCGAGGAGTCACTGCTGCGCGACTCGCCGCTGGCCGTGTCGATGGGCAGGTACGTGGTGATGCCCGACCGCATCTCCTCGCCGATGAAGAAGTGGTTCACCGAATGCGTGGACATCGCCGACACCGACACCATGGCCCGGATCGGCCGCGCACTGCGCATCCTCCAGCAGCTCTGACACCTCACCATCGCCACCGGCCCGTGGTGCGGGCCCCGTTTCCGGGCCGACCCATGACGGGCACTGCCAGGTAACCCGGTGTTCCTAGCGTCTCTCCTCGTCACATCGACGAGGAGGAGCCGCCGTGAGCACGCTCACCAGCACCGCAGTCACCGCCGCGCCGCCGGCCGCCACCGCGCGTGGACGCCGGCTCGACGACTGGCGTCCCGAGGACCCCGACTTCTGGCAGGCGACGGGCGCCCCGATCGCCCGGCGCAACCTGTGGGTCTCGATCTTCGCCGAGCACGTCGGCTTCTCGGTGTGGAGCCTCTGGTCGGTGACTGTGCTCTTCCTCGGTCCCGCGTACGGCATCGACCCGGCCGGGAAGTTCCTGCTCACCGCCGTGCCGGCCGCGCTGGGGGCGGTGCTGCGCCTGCCGTACACCCTGGCGGTGGCCCGCTTCGGCGGGCGGCGCTGGACGACCATCAGCGCGCTGCTGCTACTGGTGCCGACGGTGCCGATGACGGTGCTGCTGGAACCCGGGGTGTCCTACTCCACCCTGATGGTGCTCGCGTGCCTCACGGGGGTCGGCGGCGGCAACTTCGCCTCCTCGATGGCGAACATCAACCTGTTCTACCCGCAGCGGCTCAAGGGGCGGGCGCTCGGGCTCAACGCCGGTGGCGGCAATCTCGGCGTACCAGCTGTGCAACTGGTCGGGCTGGCGGTGCTCGCCACCGCCGGTGCCGCGTACCCCCGGTTGGTCCCGGCGGTCTACCTGCCGCTGATCGTGCTCGCCGCGCTGGCCGCGGCCCGCTGGTTGGACACCGTGCCCGGGGCGCGCAACGAGCCGGGCGCGCTGCGCGAGGCGGCCCGTGACCCGCACACCTGGGTCATGTCGCTGCTCTACATCGGCACCTTCGGCTCGTTCATCGGGTTCGGCTTCGCCTTCGGTCAGGTGCTCCAACTCCAGTTCGCCGAGCGGTTCCCCACCCCGGTCGACGCGGCCTGGTTGACCTTCCTCGGCCCGCTCGTCGGCTCGCTGATCCGGCCGTTGGGCGGGCACCTCGCCGACCGGCTGGGTGGATCCCGGGTGACCTTCTGGAACTTCGTCGCCATGGCGGCCGGCGCGGGCCTGGTGCTGTACGCGGCCCGGGAGCGCTCGTTCGGGCTCTACCTGGCCGGGTTCCTCGCCCTCTTCGTCTTCTCCGGCATCGGCAACGGCTCCACGTACAAGATGATCCCGGCGATCTTCCGGGCGCGGGCGGCGGACGCGGTGGCCGACGGTCGTCGCGACCCGGAGGCCGCCGCCCGCTGGGCGCGGCGGATGACCGGCGCGTTGATCGGCATCGCGGGTGCGATCGGGGCCTCCGGTGGGGTGCTGGTGAACGTCGCGTTCCGGCAGTCGTTCCTCAGCTCCGGCAACGCCGACGCCGCCTACCTGGCCTTCATCGGCTGGTACGCGCTGTGCTTCGCGGTCACCTGGGTGGTCTATCGTCGTCCGGGCACCGATCGGCTCGCCGGCGTGTGAGCTGGACCACCACCGGCGGGTCGCCGGAGGCGACGGCACCCCCGTTTTGACCTGCGGACACCGCGCCGGGTATCGTTGCCTGCTGTTGTACGACATCCAGAGGCGTGCCCTATCAGGTACGCTTGGTCGTTCGTGCGCGCTGGTCCGGCCTGCAAGATCTGGTCACCTCGGCGCGCGACCCCAGACCGACGACGAGACAAGGTAGACCTGTGCGTACGTACAGCCCGAAGCCGGGTGAGATCGAGCGTCAGTGGCACGTCATCGACGCCTCTGATGTCGTGCTGGGCCGCCTGGCCACCCACGCCGCCACGTTGCTGCGTGGTAAGCACAAGCCGACTTTCGCGCCGCACGTCGACACGGGCGACTTTGTCGTCATCGTGAACGCGGGCAAGGTTGCGTTGACCGGCAACAAGCGCCAGACCAAGGTCGCTTACCGCCACTCCGGTTACCCGGGTGGTCTGAAGCAGATCGGCTACGACGAGCTGCTGACCAAGCGTCCCGAGCGGGCCATCGAGCTGGCTGTGAAGGGGATGCTCCCGCACAACAAGCTCGGCCGTCAGCTGATCAAGAAGCTGAAGGTCTACGCCGGTGCCGAGCACCCGCACCTCGCGCAGCAGCCGGTGCCGTTCGAGATCAAGCAGATCGCGCAGTGAGCGCGGGCGAAGGAAGCAGCATGACCGACATCATCGAGACCGAGGTCGCCCCGGAAGCCCCCGAGGCCACCGAGGCGCCGGCGCCCGTTGCCCGCGCGCCTCGTGGTGACCGGCCGATCCAGACCGTGGGCCGCCGCAAGGAGGCCATCGTCCGGGTCCGCATCGTCCCGGGCACCGGCAAGATCACCTGCAACGGCCGCGACCTTGAGGCGTACTTCCCGAGCAAGGTGCACCAGCAGCTCATCAAGGACCCGCTGGTCACCGCCGAGAAGCCCGAGGCGTTCGACGTCATCGCCAACCTGCGTGGCGGCGGCACCACCGGCCAGGCCGGTGCGCTGCGGCTGGCCATCGCGCGGGCGCTGATCGTCAACGAGCCCGATGACCGCCCGGCCCTGAAGAAGGCCGGCTTCCTCACCCGGGACGCCCGGGTCAAGGAAAGCAAGAAGTACGGCCTCAAGAAGGCCCGTAAGGCTCCCCAGTACTCGAAGCGCTGATCTTCTCAAGCGCGTTGTACTTCTGACGGACGGCCGGTTCGCCTCCCCTGGACTCGGGGAGGCGGCCGGCCGTTTCGCTTTCTGCACATCGGCAGCGCACCACGGAGGTTGGCGGGTATGGGTCGGTTGTTCGGCACGGACGGCGTACGCGGGCGGGCAAACGCGGATCTCACCCCGGAGTTGGCACTGGCGGTGGCGGTGGCCGCCGCGCACACGCTCGCCGAGACGGACCGCAGCCACCCGCCGCTGGCCGTCGTCGGCCGGGACACCCGGGCCAGCGGCGAGATGCTGGAAGCCGCAGTGGTCGCCGGCCTGACCAGTGCCGGTGCGAACGTGGTGCGGGTCGGCGTGCTGCCCACCCCGGCGGTGGCGTTCCTCACGGCCGAGGCCAAGGCCGACCTCGGCGTGGTGCTCTCCGCGTCACACAACCCGATGCCCGACAACGGCATCAAGCTCTTCGCCGCCGGTGGCCACAAGCTGCCCGACGAGATCGAGATGCAGATCGAGGCCGCCGTGGAGGCCAACGCCACCACCGCCTGGGACCGGCCGACCGGCGCCGGCATCGGCCGGGTGCACGACCTGCTCGACGGTGCCGACCACTACGTCCAGCACCTGGTCGGAGCGGTGCCGCACCGGCTGGACGGGATCAAGGTCGTTGTCGACTGCGCCAACGGCGCCGCCGCCGAGGTCGCCCCGGTCGCCTACCGGGAAGCCGGCGCGGAGGTCATCGCGATCCACGCCGAGCCGAACGGCCTGAACATCAACGACGAGTGCGGCTCCAACCACATCGAGGCGCTGCGCGAGGCAGTGGTCGAGCACGGCGCCCACCTGGGCATCGCGCACGACGGCGACGCCGACCGGATCGTGGCGGTCAGCGCCGACGGTGAGGAGGTCGACGGCGACCAGGTGATGGCGATCCTCGCGTTGGCCATGCGGGACGCCGGCACGCTCACCCAGGACACTCTGGTCGCGACAGTGATGAGCAACCTCGGCCTGCGGTTGGCGATGTCCGCACAGGGCATCCGGCTGATCGAGACCAAGGTCGGCGACCGGTACGTCCTGGAGGCCCTGCGCGCGTCCGGGCTGGCGCTCGGCGGTGAGCAGAGCGGTCACATCGTCATGCCCGCGCACGCCACCACCGGCGACGGAGTGCTCACCGGCCTGCACCTGATGGCCCGGATGGCCGCCACCGGCCAGTCCCTCGCCGAGCTGGCCTCGGTGGTCACCAAACTGCCCCAGGTGCTGATCAACGTGCCGGTCGGCGACCGGACCGTCGGTGCCGCCGCCCCGGCCGTCCGTGCCGAAGTCGAGCGGGCCGAGGCGGAGCTGGGCGAGACCGGGCGGGTGCTGCTGCGTCCGTCGGGCACCGAGCCGCTGGTCCGGGTGATGGTCGAGGCCGCCACCGAAGAGAGCGCCCGCTTGATCGCCGAACGGATCGCCGAGCAGGTCCGCACCGCCAGCCCCGCCACCTCGTAGGCCGGTTGGACGCGGTGGAGCCGCACCTCACAGCTCCACCGCCGGTCGGCCGACCGGCTGGATCAGCGGCGCAGCGCGCGCAGCCGGATGACCGCCTCGGCCAGCACCTCGGGGCGCTTGCAGAAGGCGAAACGGACCAGTCGCCGACCGGCGTCGGTGTCGTCGTAGAAGACCTGGGTGGGCACCGCCACCACCCCGCAACGCTGCGGCAGGGAACGGCAGAACTCCACCCCGTCCCGCCCGCCGAGCGCGGTCACGTCGGCGGTCACGAAATACGTCCCCTCCGAGCCGAGCACCTCGAACCCGGCGTCGGTGAGACCACCCACGAGCTGGTCACGCTGCCGCTGGAGCCCGTCGCGGAAACCGGTGTAGTAGTCGTCCGGCAGGGCCAGCGCCACCGCGACCGCCGGTTGCAGCGGCGCGGCGTTGACGTAGGTGAGGAACTGCTTCACCCGCAGCACCGCCGAGACCAGGGCCGCCGGGCCGCTCGCCCAGCCGACCTTCCAACCCGTGCAGGAGAACGTCTTGCCCGCGGACGAGATGCGCAGCGTCCGCTCCCGCATCCCGGGCAGGGTGGCCAGCGGCACGTGCGGGCTCGCCGCGTCGGTGAAGACCAGGTGCTCGTACACCTCGTCGGTGACCGCGTACGTGTCGTGCTGCTGGCACAGTTCGGCGATCAATGCCAGCTCGGCCGGGGTGAAGACCTTGCCGGTCGGGTTGTGCGGCGAGTTGAGCAGCACCAGACGGGTGCGGGGGTTGAACGCCGCGCGCAACGCCGCCGGGTCGAAGGCGTACCGGCCGTCGGCGGTCGGGCGCAGGGTCACCGGCCGCCGGACCGCGCCGGCCAGCGCGATCGAGGCGGCGTACGAGTCGTAGTACGGCTCGAAGCAGACCACCTCGTCGCCCGGCTCGCAGAGCGCGAGGATGCTCGCCGCGACCGCCTCGGTCGCGCCGGCGGTGATCACGATCTCGCGGTCCGGGTCGTACGCCAGGTCGTGGAACCGCAGTTGATGGGCCGCGACCGCCGCGCGTAGCGCGGGAATCCCCAGGCCGGGTGGGTACTGGTTCTGCCCGCCGCGCAGCGCCTCGGCGGCGGCGGCCAGCATCTCCGGTGGGCCGTCGGTGTCCGGGAAACCCTGGCCGAGGTTGATCGCGCCGGTGCGCACGGCGAGGGCGGACATCTCGGCGAAGATCGTCGTGCCGAACGGCCGCATCCGGGCCACCAGCGGGTCGACATCGGTGCTCGTCACCTGCGCCAGCCTACGACCACGGCAGGCTGAACCCCAGGCCTGCTACCGGCGCACGGGTGTCGGGTGCGGCCCAACCGTCGGGAACGACATACGGCTCGTCGTTGACCGGCGCCGAGCCGGGTTCGTCCACCAGGAAGCCAGCCGCGCAGAGGCAACCGCAGACGAGCACGACGAGCGCCACGAAGATCGCGACGACGATCCCGACGATCCGGCCGGTGTTCGTGCTCCGGCCGCCGCCGGGCTGCGGGTAGCCGGGGTAGCCGTACGGCGGCGGATAGCCGGGCGGCGGCCAACCCGCTGACGGCTGCCATCCGGCCGGCGGTGCCTCCCCGGGCGGCGGGGACCAGCCGGTGGGCGGCGGCCAGCCGGCGTGCGGCGGCGAACCGGCGTGCGGCGGCCAGCCGGCCTGCGGGGGCGAACCGGCGTGGGTCGGGTCGGCGGCGTCGGGCGGTTGCGGCGTCCACTCGCTCGACGGTGGGGGTGGCGTCCACTCGGTAGTGGGTGGGGGCGGCGCCCAGGGTGTGGGCGTCCAGGGAGCCGGTGGTGCCCACGGCTGGCCCGGCGCGAGCGGGTCGGGTGCCGGGAGCGGAGCCGAGGACGGCGGCGCCGTCGGATCCGACGGCGGTGGGCTGGGTGCCGGGTCCGAGGGGGAGGAGGGGGACGGGTCGGGCGGCGGCGCGTCGGACATGGCTGCTCCGGACAGGATCGGGTATGAGACGAACGGGCCGAGGGCAGGCGCGCCGAACCCGCCGAGAGACTTTCGTACCCGAAGGCGTGCCGCAACCCCACCTGTCCCGGGCGGGTCCGACCGGGCTGTGACGCTCGTCCCGTTGCGACCCGTCCACCACCGATCGCTCAGATTCCGTGTTTGATAACCCGACTTTCGCGCACCCATGGTGAGCGAAACTGGGTTAGGCTGCGGGCCATGTGTGGAATCGTGGGATACGCGGGCGCACGCCCCGCTCTCGGCATCGTCCTCGACGGGCTTCGGCGACTGGAATACCGCGGCTACGACTCGGCGGGCGTGGCAATCGTCTGCGACGACCAACTGCTCACCGAGAAGAAGGCCGGCAAGCTGGCCAACCTGGAGAAGGTGCTCTCCGAGCGGGCCGCCGAGGACCCCACCTCCTGCGCAGCCAGCCCGATCGGCATCGGTGACGGCACCACCGGCATCGGACACACCCGGTGGGCCACCCACGGCGGCCCGACCGACCGCAACGCCCACCCGCACGTCGCCGGCGACGGGCGGGTCGCGGTGATCCACAACGGCATCATCGAGAACTTCGCCAGGCTCCGCGCCGAACTGGAGGCCGACGGTGTCCAGTTCACGAGCGACACCGACACCGAGTGCGCCGCGCACCTGCTCTCCGCCGCGCTGGCCGACCTGCGTGCCGCCGGCCAACCGGACAGCCCGCAGTTGCTCGCCGCCGGCATGCGCGTGGTCTGCCAGCGGCTGGAAGGTGCCTTCACGCTGCTCGCCGTCGATGCCGCAGTGCCCGGCGCGGTCGTCGGTGCCCGACGCAACTCGCCGCTCGTGGTCGGCCGGGGCGACGGGGAAAACTACCTGGCCAGCGACGTGGCCGCGTTCATCGAGCACACCCGGGAAGCGGTCGAGCTGGGCCAGGACCAGATCGTGCTGATCACCGCCGACAGCATCGAGATCACCGACTTCGACGGTCAGCCCGCCGCCGGCAAGGACTTCCACATCGACTGGGACTCCTCGTCGGCCGAGAAGGGCGGCTACGACTGGTTCATGCTGAAGGAGATCGAGGAGCAGCCGCAGGCCATCGCCGACACGCTGCTCGGCCGGCTCACCGAGAACGGTGAGATCGCCCTGGACGAGGTCCGCCTCAGCGACCAGGACCTGCGCGACGTCGACAAGATCTTCATCGTGGCCTGCGGCACGGCGTACCACTCCGGCCTGGTCGCCAAGTACGCCATCGAGCACTGGACGCGGATCCCCTGCGAGGTGGAGCTGGCCAGCGAGTTCCGCTACCGCGACCCGGTGCTCGACCGGTCCACGCTGATCGTGGTGATCTCCCAGTCCGGCGAGACGATGGACACCCTGATGGCGTTGCGCCACGCCAAGGAGCAGAAGGCCCGGGTGCTGGCAATCTGCAACACCAACGGCTCGACCATCCCCCGCGAGTCGGACGCGGTGCTCTACACCCACGGTGGGCCGGAGATCGCCGTTGCGTCCACAAAGGCGTTCCTCACCCAGGTCGTCGCCTGCTATCTGATCGGCCTGCACCTGGCCCAGGTGCGTGGGATCAAGTTCGCCGACGAGGTGGGCGCGGTGGTCGCGCAGTTGCAGGAGATCCCGGGCAAGCTGCGGGAGCTGCTCGACCGGATCGAGCCCGTCCGTGAACTGGCCCGGGACCTGAAATCCGAACCCACAGTGCTGTTCATCGGCCGGCACGTCGGCTACCCGGTGGCGCTGGAGGGCGCGCTGAAGCTCAAGGAACTGGCGTACATGCACGCCGAGGGCTTCGCGGCCGGCGAGCTGAAGCACGGTCCGATCGCGCTTATCGACAAGGGCACGCCGGTGATCTGCGTGGTGCCCTCGCCGGTCGGCCGGGGCATGCTGCACGACAAGGTCGTCTCCAACATCCAGGAGGTCCGGGCCCGTGGCGCGCGGACCATCGTGATCGCCGAAGAGGGCGACGAGGCCGTCGTCCGGTACGCCGACCACCTGATCTACGTGCCGCGTACGCCGACGCTGCTGGCCCCGCTCGTCACCACTGTGCCGTTGCAGGTGCTCGCCGCCGAGATCGCCGACGCCCGTGGGCACGACGTGGACCAGCCCCGCAACCTGGCCAAGTCGGTCACCGTCGAGTAGGCAGCTCAACGCCCCAGCACGACCCGGGCCATCCCGTCCAGCGCGGGGTTGCCCGGGTCCCAGTAACCGCTGTGCCCGCCTCGCCCACTGCCGAAGACCCGACCGCCGAAGCCCGGATCCGACGGGTCGTGACCGAACCACAGCTCGTGCCCGGTGCGGTCGGACCAGCCCCACCCGACGGCCAGGGGGGCCACACTGAACAGGGCGCGTCGGCCCAGCTCGTCCACCGGGCGGGCGGCGCGGATCACGTCGTCGGGTGCCCTGCTCGCCCAGACCTCACCAGGTGGCACGCCCAGCTCGGCGGCGTGCGACGCGCCGACCCCGGGCGAGCCGACGAAGACCAGCGCGTCGGCGGCCAGCCCGTGCTCCCGGGCGGCCGTCCCCACCACCAGTGACCCGTAGCTGTGCCCCAGCACTGTCTGCCGGGCCGGTGGCCCCTCGTGGGTGGCCCGCAGCCCCTCCTGAAAGCGGTGCAACGCCGGGCCGGCATCGCGTGCCGGGCCCGCCGAAGCCGCGTCGGTCACGAGATCCGGGGCGTCGTAGTCCAACCAGAGCACCGCCGCGCTGCGCTCACCCGGGGCGAGCGCGACGCACCGGTCCAGCACCCGCGCCGCCCTGCCCACCTCACCGGGGGCGTCTTCCAGCCCGGAACCCATCCCCGGCACGTAGGTGAGCACCCGGTCGGCGTGGTCCGGGTCGCCGAGCGCGAGCACCGTCCGGCCCTCGCCGGCCGTAGCCAACCCGAGCAGATAGGCCCGCGGCTCCCCGCCCGCCGTGAGCCGCCCGGCCAACGCCTCCAGGCCGGCCAACCGCCCGGCCACCCCGTGCAGGCGCAGCGACGTGAGCGGCCCCGGCGGCACCCGGGACAGCAACCGCCGCCGCTCCGCGAGCAACTCCGCGCGCCAGACCCCGAGCCGCAGCCGGTTGGCCTGGTCCCGGGCGGCCACCGGCACCCCGTCCAACCGGCCGACGAACGCACTCTCGTGCCCGATCAGCCACCGGCGCTGCGCCGACGTCAACCCGGACCACCAGGCGCGGACCAGCGTCGGTGCGGCGCCGGCCGCCGGCCGACCCGGCGGTGGCGGGGATGCCCAACCCGAACCGGCGGCCCGGGTCAGCTCGTCCAGGCGGTCCGCGGCGAACCGATCTGCCGCTCCGGCCCCGTCGAGTGCGTCGCGCAGGGCCGCCGCCACCCGGGCCGCCGCCACGCCGGCCCGCTCGGTGGGCCGGACCCGGGTGGGATCGACGTGCACCCCGCCCGCGCGGTCCACCATCAGCCCGGCCGCGTCCGCCTGGGCGACCGCCGCCGCGAGCCGTGCCTTCGCCACCGTCAGTCGGCCCGCCAGCTCGGCCAGCACCTGGTCGACCTCGATCAGCGCGGGTGTGATCGAGGCCAGCTCCGCACCGAGACCGGCGAACTGCGCATCCGCCGCCGTGGCCGCCGCACCGGACCAGCCGCTGCGCAGCCGCGCGCCAGCCGCGCCCAACTCGCCGACCTGTTTGTCGACCGGCCCGGTGAGCCCGGCCCAGGCCACCCCGGCGGACCGCCAACCACCCGGATCGGCCGCCCACAACTGCCGGTAGGCGACCTCGCTCACCGGGGCAGCGCGGCGAACCGGCCGGCGGCCCGGTCGTCCGCCGTCTCGTACGCCTCGGCCGCCGCCCGAACCCCACCGGAGGTCGCCGCGACCCGGGCACCCAGCCGGCAGAACCAGGCATGCCCCGCCGCCTCCAGCCCGGCCAGCGCCGCACCGGACCGCCACTCGGGCGCGACCACCAGCAACCCGGGCACCCTGGCGAGGCCCAGCGCCAACCGGTGCGCCTCGTCGTCGAGCGCACCGGCGACCTCCCGCAGCTCCTCCGGCCGGACGGCGAACAGCTCATCGGTCATGACCACACCCCCGTGGACGATCGGCATCGACGCGCTGACGCTAGGCAGGTCCGACGGGCACCGGAGTGCCCTGTGGACAGCGGACGGTGGGCCGTACCCCGGCTTGTCCACAGCCGTTGCCCACCGCGGGCCCGACGACTAATCTGCGGCCCCGACCGCCGGTAGGGTGTGGTGGTGATCGTCGCCGTCGGCATCGACGTGGTCCTGGTCGACAGGTTCGCCCGGGCCCTGGCACGCACGCCGCTGCTCGCCGACCGGCTCTTCACCACCGCCGAGCGGCAGACCCGCTCCGGCCACCCGCGCCGGCCGGAGTCGCTCGCCGCCCGGTTCGCCGCCAAGGAGGCGGTGGCCAAGGCGCTCGGTGCCCCGGCCGGGCTGCGCTGGCACGACTGCGAGATCAGGGCCGACCCGGATGGCCGTCCCTGGCTGGCTGTCGCCGGCACCGTCGCGGCGGCGGCCGAGGCGCGCGGGGTCAACCACTGGCATCTGTCGTTGTCGCACGACGGGGGGATCGCGTCGGCGATGGTGGTCGCGGAACGGTGACGTCGACCGGGCGGACCGGTCGGGTCCACCCGCGAACGAGTGGGGAGACGGTGGCATGAGAGCGGTGTGGCGGGTGGCCGACGTACGGGCGGCCGAGGCGGGGCTGATGGGCACGCTGCCGGCGGGGACGCTCATGCAGCGGGCCGCCGCCGGGCTGGCCCGCCGGGCCGCGCTGCTGCTCGCCGAGCGCGGCGGCGTCTACGGCAGCCGGGTGCTGCTGCTTGTCGGCTCCGGCGACAACGGCGGTGACGCGTTGTACGCCGGGGAGCGGCTGGCCCGTCGAGGTGTCCAGGTCTCCGCACTGCTCCTCACTCCCGGGCGGGCACACGCGGCGGGGTTGACCGCGCTGCGTGCTGCCGGCGGCCGGCTCGTGGACCAGCCCGCCGGCCCGGTCGACCTGGTGCTCGACGGCATCGTCGGCATCGGTGGCGGCGGCGGGCTGCGGGCCGGCGCGGACGCTGTGGCGCAGCGGCTCGGTGCGCTGCGTGGACGCGACGGTGGCCGGGCCACAGTGCTGGCGGTGGACGTGCCGAGCGGGGTGGCGGTGGACACCGGGCACGTGCCACTTACCGCGTCCGGCCGGCCGGACGCGGTCCACGCCGACGTGACGGTGGCGTTCGGCGCGCTCAAGCCCGCCCTGGTGGTCGGGCCGGCCGCCGCCCTGGCCGGGCAGGTGGAGCTTGTCGACATCGGGCTGGAGCCGTGGCTGCGCGGCACCCCGGCGCTGCGGGTCACCGAGTGGTCCGACGTGGTCGACTGGTGGCCGGAGCTGGGTCCGGCGTCGGAGAAGTACACCCGGGGTGTGGTGGGGGTGGCCACCGGCTCGGCGACCTACCCGGGTGCGGCGGTGCTCTCCGTGGGCGGTGCGCTGGCCGGGCCGACCGGTCTGGTCCGCTACGCCGGCAGCGCCCGCGCCGAGGTGCTGCACCAGCACCCCTCGGTGATCGCCAGCGACCGGGTCGCCGACGCGGGTCGGGTGCAGGCCTGGGTCTGCGGCTCAGGGCTGGGCACCGGGGCCGGCGCGGCGGCCGAGCTGCGCGCCGTGCTGGCCGCCCCGGTGCCGGTGGTGCTCGACGCCGACGCGTTGACGCTGCTGGTGGACGGTTCACTCGCCGACCAACTACGCGGTCGGGACGCGCCGATCGTGGTCACCCCGCACGACCGCGAGTTCGCCCGACTCCGCGGTGCGGAGCCCGGCGCCGACCGGGTCGGCGCCGCGCTGCAACTGGCCGCCTGGATGAAGGCGGTGGTGCTGCTAAAGGGCGACCGCACGGTGATCGGCACGCCGGACGGTCGGGCGTACGTCAACCCGACCGGCTCCCCGGCACTTGCCACCGGGGGCACCGGCGACGTGCTGGCCGGTCTGCTCGGCTCACTGCTGGCGGCCGGGGTGCCCGCCGATCGGGCCGCGGCCGCGGCCGCGTACCTGCACGGGCTCGCCGGCCGGGAGGCGGCCCGGAGCGGGCCGGTGACCGCGCCCGACGTGGTCACGGCGCTGCGCCCGGTCGTCGCCCGACTGTCCTGATCAGGTCGGTCCCGGGCGGAACGACCGGATCGACCGCCCGGGACGTGCGTCGCCGCCCGCGCTGATCTCCGCGGAAAGTAGGCTGGGCGCATGTGGCAGGCCGAGGTACGCGTCGATCTTGATGCGATCCGCGAGAACGTGAGCATTCTCCGCTCCGGCACCACCGCCGAGCTGATGGCGGTGGTCAAGGGCGACGGGTACGGCCACGGGATGCTTCCGGCCGCTCGCGCCGCGCTCGACGCCGGCGCGGACTGGCTCGGTGTCTGCACCCTCGACGAGGCGCTCACCCTGCGTCGGGCCGGCGTGACCGCGCCGGTGCTGGCCTGGCTGCTCGCGCCCGGCCTGCCGCTGCAGGAGGGGGTCAGCGCCGGGGTGGACCTGAGCGCGGCCAGCCTGTCCCAGCTGGCCGAGATGATCGAGGCGAGCCGGCTCGCCGGGCGCCCCGTCCGCCTGCACCTGAAGATCGATACCGGGCTGTCCCGGGGCGGGGCGACAGTCGCCGACTGGCCGGCGCTGCTCGACGCCGCCGCGAAGGCGCAGGCCGACGGCCTGGTCGAGGTGGTCGGCGTGTGGAGCCACTTCGTGTACGCGGACCTGCCCGGTCACCCCACCATCGACCGTCAGCTGGCCGTCTTCCACGAGGGGCTGGCCATGGTCGAGCGGGCCGGGCTGCGACCGCGCTGGCGGCACCTCGCCAACTCGGCGGCCACCCTGACCCGCCCGGACACCCACTTCGACCTGGTCCGCCCCGGTCTGGCCAATTACGGGCTCTCCCCGGTGGCCGGCGAGACGTACGGGCTGCGCCCGGCGATGACCGCCCGCGCCCGGGTGATGCTCACCAAGCGGGTCCCCGCCGGCACCGGGGTCTCCTACGGGCACACCTACACCACCGAATCCGCGGCGAACCTGGCTGTGGTTCCGCTCGGGTACGCCGACGGGGTTCCCCGGCACGCCTCCAACACCGGGCCGGTGCAGCTCGGCGGCGTACGGCGGACGATCTCGGGGCGGGTCTGCATGGACCAGTTCGTGCTCGACTGCGGCGACGACCCGGTGGCGGACGGCGACGTGGCGACGCTCTTCGGCAGCGGCGCGGACGGCGAGCCCACCGCCGACGACTGGGCCGAGGCGGTCGGCACGATCAACTACGAGATCGTGACCCGGTTCGGCAGCACCCGGGTGCCCCGGGTCTATGACGGCGAGCGGCCATGAGCTACCGCATTCCGCGTCCGCGGACCGCGGTGGGCCGGGTCGCGGGGATCGTCGGCGCCGCGGTGGGGGTGGCCGCCGCGGGCCTGGCGGCCGGCGTCGCGACCGAGCGCACCCTGGTCCGCCGGCTCAAGGCCGACCCGACCGACCGCTACGCGCACGAGATGTTCGGCGAGCAGCGGTACGACGAGGCGCTCCGCCTGGCGTTGCCGGACGGCACGGACATCCACGTTGAGGTGGTCGAGCCGACCAGGCCGGTGCCGGGGCATCCCACCGTGGTGCTGGTGCATGGTTTCTGCCTGGACATGGGGACGTTCCACTTCCAGCGCCAGATGCTCGCCGCCCGCGGTGACTACCGCATCGTCGCGTACGACCAGCCCGGTCACGGTCGGTCCGGTCGGCTGGAGAGTGGGGAGTACGACCTCACGGTGCTCGGCCGGACGCTGCGCCAGGTGATCGACCGAACCGCCCCGGACGGGCCACTGGTGCTTGTCGGCCACTCGATGGGCGGCATGACCATCATGGCGTTCGCCGAGTTGTTTCCGGAGCTGTTCGGTGACCGGGTGGTGGGCACCGTCCTGATGGCCACGTCGGGTGGGCTCGTCGCGGAAACCAAGCTGGTCGCGCCCGCGCTGCTCGGCCGGGTCGGTGGTCCGGTGCTGTACATGGTCAGCAACGCCACCCGGTACGGCGGGCCGGTGATCGACAAGGCCCGCAAGTCGACGTCGAACGTGGCCTGGCTGTTGACCCGCAGGTACGGCTTCGGCACCCGCAAGCCCAGCCCGACGCTGGTGTCCTACGTGGAGACGATGAATTCCCGGACGTCGGCCGACACGGTGACCCGCTACCTGCGGACCCTGGCCACCCACTCGCGTTTCCCGGCTCTCGCGGCGTTGGCCGCGACGCCGGTGCTGGTGGTGGTCGGTGACAAGGACATGATCACCCCGGTGGTGCACTCCGAGGAGATCGTCCGACGGCTGCCACACGCCGAGTTCGTCAAGATCAAGGACAGCGGTCACGTGGTGATGTTGGAACACGCTGACGAGGTGAACGCCGCGCTCGCGCGGTTCCTCGAATCACTTGGAAAGCCGGAGGAACGGTGAGTCACGTCGTCAAGCTGCCGACCGTCGAGGACACCCGGGAGTTCGGCCGCCGCCTGGCCGGGCTGCTGCGGGCCGGGGACCTGGTGCTGCTCACCGGTCCGCTGGGTGCCGGTAAGACCGCGCTCACGCAGGGCGTGGGTGCCGGGCTCGGGGTGGTCGGCGACATCACCTCGCCGACCTTCGTGATCGCCCGGGTGCATCGCCCGGATCCGGCCCGGGGCGGCCGGGTCGCTCTGGTGCACGCCGACGCGTACCGGCTGGGTGACGCCACCGACCCGCGCGCCGAGATCGACGACCTGGACCTCGACGCCTCGGTGGACGATTCGGTGACTGTGGTGGAGTGGGGTGAGGGCCTGGTGGAGCAGTTGGTCGACGCGCACCTGCGGGTCCGCATCGACCGCCGCGACGACGACACCCGGATCGTCGAGCTGGACCCGGTCGGTGGCGACTGGGCCCGGCGGCTCGCCGATCTGGGTTAGGTCGGTCGGCCGCTGTCGTACCGGATGCCTAGAGTGCGGGGGACCGACCCGTGCTGTGAGAGGTTCCTGATGCCCGACGATGCCCCCGCCGTTGACCTGCTGGCTCTGCTGCCGGAGCAGTGGCGTGCCGTGCTCACCCCACACCTGGACGCGGCCCGCACCGCCGCGTTGGCCGAGTTCGTCTCCCGGGAATACGCGACGCAGACCGTCTTCCCGCCGCTTGAGGATCTGTTCTCGGCCTACCGGCTCTGCCCGCCGCAGGGCACCCGGGTGCTGATCCTCGGGCAGGACCCTTACCACCGGGCCGGGCAGGCACACGGGTTGAGCTTCAGCGTCCGTCCCGGCGTGCCGGTGCCGCCGTCGTTGCGCAATGTCTTCAAGGAGTTGGGCGAGGACGTCGGCGTGGCCAAGCCGCGCAGCGGCAACCTCGACGGTTGGGCCGCCCAGGGCGTGCTGCTGCTCAACGCCGTGTTGACCGTCCGCCAGGCCACCCCGGGCTCGCACGCCAACGCCGGCTGGGAAGAGTTCACCGACGCGACGATCAGGGCGCTTGACGCGTCGCCGGAGCGGGTGGTCTTCCTGCTCTGGGGTGGTTACGCCCGCAAGAAGGCAGCCCTGGTCACCAATCCCCACCACGTGGTGCTGGAGGCTGGCCACCCCAGCCCGATGAACCCGCGTGGTTTCCTCGGCAGCCGTCCGTTCAGCGCGGCAAACAAGGCGCTCGCCGACGCCGGCCTGCCCACCATCGACTGGGAGCGCACCGCTGGTTGAGCTCAGCTGTCGCGGGTCGGCTGGCGGTCCCGATAGCGGCGCAGCAACTCGGCGGCCCGGGTGTCGGTCAGCTCCAACTCGACGAGCGGCACCACCTGGTAATTCCGTTGACCGTGGCGCACCTCGATCGTCTCGGGCAGCTCATCGCACATGGTGGCCCTGACCTCACCGTACGTGGTTGACCATCGGTGCTCGCCCGGCTCCTCCGGTTCCAACCACACTCCGCCGAACTCACCCCAGTGGGCGTTCCACCGCTGGCCGTAGTTGTTCTCCAGCCAGCGGGTGAACAGCTGGGAGTCCTGCCAGCGCAGGGCGATCTCCAGCGCGTCGACCGGCACGGGTGCGCCCTGCAGCGCCGCGGCGGTACTTCCGGTGATCACCTGCGGGAAGTCAGGCAGCCGGTCCAACAGGTCATCAAGGCCGAGCTTCTCGATCCGCTCGGCGATGGGGCGCGCCGCCAGGTCGTCGATGCTGGCGTCGAGGTGCGCGTCCAGCGGTTCGACCCCGACGACCAGCTGCACGTCCATCGCGGCGAGCAGTCGTTCGAGCACCGGGATGTTCGGTGCACGGTCGCCACGTTCGATCCGGGCAATCGTTGTCTGGCTGACCTGGGCGAGTTCGGCGAGTTGACGCTGGGTCAGTTCGCGTAGTTGCCGCTCGTGTCGCACCGTGGCGCCGAGTAGGGCGACGAGGCGAGCGAACGACATCCTGGCATGGTGAACCAGCCGAATTGGTAACGACACCGCTGAGGCGGATTGCTGACTGAGTTGGTGTCTCGGGGGGAGCGCCTTGTCCTGGTGAGCGTGATTCCGCTGGGGCATCTAGATGCCCCAGCGGAATCACGCTCACCAGTGCATCTGCGACCACGCGCCGCATGCGCCGTCGGCCAACGCGCGCCGCCGGCCATTGCGCGCTGCGGGGTGGCGGGGCGGGGCGTGACCGAGGGCTGCGGCGGGGGCGGCTAGGCTGGCTTACCGTGCTCGTACTCGTGGTGGACAGCTCGACCCCCGCGGTCACCGCGGCGCTGGTGGAGGTCTTGGCAGACGGTGTGGCGTCGCGGGCGCACCGGTGCACGGTCGACGCCCGCGCGCACGGTGAGTTACTCGCGCCCCAGGTGGATGCGGTCCTGGCCGACGCCGGGGCCCGCCCGCGCGACCTGGGCGCGATCGTCGCCGGGCTCGGCCCGGGGCCATTCACAGGGCTACGGGTCGGCCTCGTCACCGCCGCGACAATGGGTCAGGTGCTCGGCATCCCCACGTACGGCGTCTGCTCGCTCGACGGCATCGGCTACCCGGCGGCGTCCGGTGAGCCGGTGTTGGCCGCCAGCGACGCCCGGCGCAAGGAGCTCTACTGGGCTGTCTACGACGGCGCCGGCGAGCGGATCGTCGGCCCCGAGGTGTCCACGCCGGCGGTCGCCGCCGCGCGCGCCCGGGAGTTGGGCGCGACCATCGCGGTGGGCGACGGGGCGCACCGGTACGCCGAGGTCCTGGACCTGCCCGTCCGGGTCGAGCCCCGGTACCCGGACGCCACAGTGCTGGCGCTGCTCGCGGCCGAGCGGATCCGGGCGGGTGCCCCCGGTGAGCGGCTCACGCCCCTCTACCTGCGGCGGCCCGACGCGGTGGCGGCGACCGGCCGCAAACCGGTCCTGCCATGACAGCGGTACGGCTCGAACCGTTCCGTTGGTGGCACATCGACGACGTGCTACCGATCGAGGCTGACCTATTCGGCGCCGAGCAGTGGTCGCCGGCCATGTTCTGGAACGAGTTGGCCAACGGGCACCACTACCGGGTCGCCGTCGACGCGGACGGTGCGGTGCTCGGTTACGCCGGGCTCGCCGGTGTTCCGCCGGGCGAGGTGTGGGTCCAGAACATCGCCGTGCGTCGGGACGTCCAGCGGCGCGGTGTCGGCCGCGCCCTGCTGGAGGAGTTGCTGGCCGAGGCGGCCCGACGTAACGCCCGCAGCACCCTGCTCGAGGTCGCCGCGGACAACGCCGCAGCTCAGCGGCTCTACGCGACCTACGGGTTCGAGCCGATCGGGGTGCGGCGGGGCTACTACCAACCGAGCAACACCGACGCGCTGGTGATGCGGCGCGACGCCGAGCCGACCGGGGACGGACCACACCACAATGGCTGACGAACCGCTGATCCTGGGCATCGAGACCTCCTGCGACGAGACCGGTGTCGGCATCGTGCGCGGGCACACCCTGCTTGCCGACGCGCTCGCCTCGAGCGTCGAGGAGCACGCCCGGTTCGGGGGTGTGGTGCCGGAGGTGGCCAGTCGGGCCCACCTGGAGGCCATCGTGCCGACCATGGACCGGGCCCTGACCGAGGCCGGTGTCACCCTTGCCGACATCGACGCGATAGCTGTCACCTCCGGGCCGGGGCTGGCCGGTGCTCTCCTGGTCGGTGTCGCCGCCGCGAAGGGGTACGCGCTCGCCGCCGAGAAGCCCGTGTACGGCGTGAACCATCTCGCCGCCCACGTCGCGGTGGACACCCTTGAGCACGGGCCGCTTCCCGAACCCGCAATCGCGCTGTTGGTGTCCGGTGGGCACTCGTCCCTGCTGCTCGTCGACGACCTGGCCCGGGGTGTCACCCCGCTGGGCGCCACCATCGACGACGCGGCCGGCGAGGCGTTCGACAAGGTCGCCCGGTTGCTGGGGTTGCCGTTTCCGGGCGGTCCACCGATCGACCGGGAGGCTCGGGCCGGTGACGCGGCCGCGATCACCTTCCCGCGCGGTCTGACCGCGGCGAAGGATCTCGCCGCCCACCGGTACGACTTCTCGTTCTCCGGGCTGAAGACCGCGGTGGCCCGGTGGGTCGAGGCGCGTGAGCGGGCCGGTGAGCCGGTGCCGGTGGCCGACGTGTCCGCGTCCTTCCAGGAGGCGGTCTGCGACGTGCTGACAAGCAAGGCGCTCGCCGCCTGCCGTGCGCAGGGCATCGAGACCCTGGTGATCGGCGGGGGAGTGGCGGCGAATTCGCGACTGCGGGCGATGGCCGAGCAGCGGGCCGAGAAGTACGGCATCCGGGTCCGGGTGCCCCGGCCGAAGCTGTGTACCGACAACGGGGCGATGGTGGCGGCGCTCGGGTCGCACCTGGCCGCCGCCGGGGTCGCGCCCAGCCAACTGGATCTTCCGGCTGACTCGGCACTGCCGTTGACCACGGTCAGCGTGTGACGGGAGCACCGGACATGATCGTACGGATGTGGGAGGCACGGGCCGAGGCGTACGGGGTCGCCGATCTGATCACCTGGGTGTGTGACACCGCCCTGCCGGAGTTGGAGCACGACCCGCTGCACGTCTCCAGCGAGGTCTTCTCCTCCACCGATCACCGGGTGGTGGTCATCTCCAAGTGGCGCAGCAGCCCGCGCCCGTTGCCCGATCCGCCCGCCCTGCTGGTGGCCCGCGCTCCGCACTCCTGGGACTTCACCCAGGTCGACCGCTGAGGCGAGCCACCAACTGGCGATGTCAGCTGCGGCGCAGCATCCGGTACGTGGCGATTCCGCCGGTGCCCAGCGCGGCGAGGAAGACCAACCAGACCACTGTGCTGCTGACGCCGACCTGGGGGCCGGCGTTGGCGGCGGCGGCTGCCAGCAGCCCGTCTTCACCGGGCGCGGGCAGCGCGGCCGGCGGCAGCTCCGGCCAGCGGACCAGCCCGGTGCTCTCCAGCATCTGCATGTGGTGCATGACGAAGCCGTTGGCGTCCTCGCAGAGCTTGCGGACCGTGGCGTCCCGGGTGCTGGCCCGCACCGCGCCGATCACCGGGAAGATCTTGCCGTGGGCGACCCGGAGCCGGGTGACGAAGATCTGGTCGAACCGGGCGCCGGAGGCCTTCTGCATCTCGGCCAGCCAGCCCTTCTGCTCGGCCGTCGGCTCGCTGGGGATGGTCGCGCCCAACTTGTTCGCCGCGTCCACTGTGAGCTGGTCGAGCCGTTGGTGCTCGCTGGCGATGCCGGCGCCGATCTCCCGTACCTTTGCCGACTGGCCCTTCTCGGCGGCCATCTGGCCGGCCGGCATCTCCCACAGCCCGGCCAACCGGACCCCGTTGAGCAGTGTCATGTCGGCGGCGTTGAGCTGCTGACCGCCGGCCGGCGCGGCGATGGCCACGCCGGGCAGGACACCGACCGCCGCGACGATGGCGATGAGCAGCAACGCCGCTCGGTGGGTCCGGTTGCCCAGTCGGCGACGGGCGGAGCTGAGCGGTGCCATGTCTGTGGGGCCTCCTCGGTCCGGACCGAAACGCGTCTGAACCGGGCAGCCACCTTCTGCCGACTGCCCGTCCGACCACTGGTACGGACTGATCACGCGATCAGTTCATCGCGACGCGCCGCGGATCAGCGGGTGACGTTGAGGAAGCCGCCGAGCAGCAGCAGAGTCAGCGCGGCAGCGGCGAAGAGGATCAGCAGCTCCCGACGCCCGTGCCCGCCGGGCTGGTCGCTGTCGGCGTGCGGGCCGGGCAGGACCGGCAGATCGCGGGTCAGGGCGGCCAGGTCACCGAGTGTGCGCGCCGTCCACACCGCACCGGCCCGCTCGGAGAACTCGTCGAGGGTCAGCCGGCCCGCCGCTGTGTGCTTGTGCAGCTCGGCGACCACCCGGTTGCGGTCGTCGTCGGAAGCGCGCAGCTCGACATCCACGCTGGACAGCGTACGCGGGATCAGCCCACGTCGAGGGGGTCGGCGAGGAGTCGTTCGAAGGCCAACTCGGCGGCCCCGATCAGGGGGGCGTCCTCGCCCAGCTGCGGCGTGCGCAGCCGGACGTGCTCCAGGCAGGCGGCGAGCGCGTTCGCGTTGAGTCGGCTGCGGACCTGGGCGGCCGAGGCGAGGTAGAGGTCGCGCATGGTACCCCCGAAGATGACCATTTCCGGGTTGAAGACGTTCACCAGGTTGGCCAGCCCGAAGCCGAGCCAGTCACCGGCCTGGCGGACCGCGGTCTGGGCGCGGGCGTCACCACGGTCGGCGGCTTCGAAGACGGCGAGCAGCGCGTCGGGGCCTCGGGCGTCGGAGCGTCCGGCGGCACGGAGCAGACCGTGCTCACCGATCTCGGTCTCCCAGCAGCCCCGGGAGCCGCACTCACAGGGCCTGCCGTCGAGCACCACCTTCATGTGGCCGACCTCGCCGCCGTACCCGCCGTGGCCGGTCAGCCGGCGGCCACCAGCGATGATGCCGGCACCCACGCCGACGTCGCCGTAGAGGTAGAGGACGTTGTCGCAGCCGGCCGCGACCCCCCGGGCGTGTTCGGCGAACGCCGCGACGTCCGCCACGTTGCCCACCGTGACCGGCACCTCGACGCCCAGTTCGGCGGCGAGCGCCGCGCCGATCGGCTCGTCCACCCAGCCGGTGGTCGGCCCGAGCCGGACCAGGCCGTCATCCCGGCGGACCATGCCGCAGACCGCGACGCCGGCACCGACGCAGATCGCGCCGGGCGGCACGGTCTGCTGCATCTCCTTGAGCGCGCCGGCCAGCAGCGGCGCGGCCTCCGCGGCCAGCAGGCCGCGCGGTCGGTCCAGCTCCCGGCGGTCCAGGACCGCGCCACCCAGTCCGATCCGGGCCGCGCGCAACCGGTCCACCTCGACGGAGTACGCGTACGCGTACACCCGGGCCGACTCGGGCCGGACGACAAGTGACGGTCGGCCGGCCCGGCCGGTTTCCTTTGGCGCTCCCTCGCTGACCAGCCCCACTGCGGACAGGTCGGTGGTGAGCGCGCCGATGGTGCTGCGGTTGAGGCCCAGTGTGGTGGTCAGTTCGGCGCGCGTCGTCGCCCCGTGGACGTGCACGTGCCGTAGCAGGGCCCCGAGGTTCTGCCGTCGGACGTCATCCTGACTCGGTCCTGGGCGCATCGTGGTGTTACCTCCCGCGCGGTTAGCGGGTGCCGGTTGCTGCCGCGCGGCGGCGGGAGAGCGCGTCGACGCTGGCGGCGAGGAGCAGCACGACGCCGGTGACCACGTACTTGACTCCCGCGGTGTAACCCATCAGGCCCATTCCGTTCTCGATTACCGCGACCACCGCGCCGCCGAGTACGGCGTCGAGGACGCGGCCCTTGCCGCCGAAGAGGCTGGTGCCTCCGATCACGGCCGCGCCGACCGCGTAGAGCAGTACGTTACTGCCCCCGGTGTTCGGGTCGACCGAGTTGGCCCGGCTGGCGGCCACGATGCCACCGATGGCGGCCATGGACGAGCAGATCACGAAGACCGAGATCCGGATCCGGTCGACGCCGATGCCGGCCCGGCGAGCGGCTTCCCGGTTGCCGCCCACGGCGTAGATGTGCCGGCCGTAGCTGGTGCGTTGGAGGACGAAGGTCCAGACCACCAGAAGCACCGCGATGATCGGCACCACGATCGGCACACCCTTGAGTGAGCTGATCAGGACGTTGCGGCTGCGCTCCAGGTTGAGCACGTACACCGCGGTGACGAGGATGACGGCGAGCCCGCCGATCCGCAGTGCCACCACCGCGATCGGGTCGGTGATCAGACCGCGGGCCACCCGGGTGCGGTGACGCAGCAGTTGCACCGCCCCGTAGCCGACGACCGCGAGGGCGGTCAGCGCCCAGCCCAGCGTGGGGGTGAGGTTGCGGTTGGCGATGGCGACAAGCACCTCGTCGCGCACGGAGATGTTGGTGCCCTCCTTGACCAGCAGCAGAACGACGCCCTGGAAGGCGAGGAAGCCGGCGAGGGTGACCACGAAGGACGGAATGCCGATCTTCGCGACGAGCATGCCGAGCGTGGTGCCGATGACCACACCGGTGGCGACCGCGGCGAGCACGGCGACCCACCAGGGGTAGCCGAGCACTGTGACCACATTGGCCAGCACCGCCGCGCAGACGCCGCTGGCGAAGCCGGCGGAGAGGTCGATCTCGCCGAGCAACAGCACGAAGACCAGGCCCATCGCGATCAGCGTGACCGCCGCGCCCTGGGTGAAGAGGTTTGCGAAGTTGCCGGCCGACAGGAACGACGACGGCCGCATGATCCCGAAGACGGTGCAGAGCACGATCAGGCCGAGCACGGCCGGCAGCGCGCCGACGTCGCCGCCGCGTACCCGGCTGAAGTAGTTGCGGACGTGGCCCCCGACGGTCGGCGGCGGTGTGACGGCCGCGGGGCCGTCCTTCCGCACGGCGGTGGTGGTCATCGGACGCCTCCTGAGATCGAGTCGGCCGGCTGCGGGCCGTCGCCGTTGCTGCCCGGGTCGGTGGCGAGGCCGAGCCCGCCCGAGCGCCCGGCGGTGATCAGCTCGACCACCTGGGCGTGGGTGATGTCTGTGGTCTTCACCTGGGCGACCATCTGGCCGAGGTACAGCGCGGCGATCCGGTCGGAGACGGCGAAGACGTCGTTCATGTTGTGCGAGATGAGCACCACGGCCAGGCCGTTGTCGGCGAGGCGGCGGACCAGTTCGAGCACCTGGGCGGTCTGTGCCACGCCGAGCGCGGCGGTCGGCTCGTCGAGGATGACCAGCTTGCTGTTCCAGAGCACCGCCTTGGCGATGGCCACGGTCTGGCGTTGACCCCCGGAGAGGCTCGACACGTGCTGGCGCAGCGAGGTGACGGTGCGGATGGAGAGGCCGGCAAGGGTTTCGGCGGCGAGCTGTTCCATTGTCGGCTCGTCGAGGACGATGCCGCTGCGCCTCTCCCGGCCGAGGAACATGTTCTGCACGATGTCCAGGTTGTCGCAGAGCGCGAGGTCCTGGTAGACGACCTCGATGCCGAGCGCGGCCGCGTCGCGGGGGCTGCCGATGTGCACCGGTTCACCGTTGAACAGGAACTCGCCGGAGTCGGTGGGGTGGATGCCGCTGATGCACTTCACCAGGGTCGACTTGCCGGCGCCGTTGTCGCCGACAAGCGCTGTCACTTCGCCCGGGTGGACGGTCAGGGCGACGTCGCGGAGCACCTGGACGGGACCGAAGCTCTTGTCGATCCCGCGGAGTTCCAGCAGGGGGGTCGCGGACACGGGGGTCTCCTTCTTAAGGGAGTGTCGGGGCCCGTCCGGCGGGCGCCGCCCGGCACGGGAGAGGTGCTCCCGTGCCGGGCGGCGGTTGTCGTCGCGGCGGGTACTGCGGCGTGGGTCAGCTGATGCCGGCTTCGCCGCAGAACTTGGCGTACGCCGCGGTGCAGACCGTCTCCTTGGTCACGTAGCCGTCGGCGATGACGTCCTTGACGGTGTCCTTGTAGATGGCCTTCGGGGTGAGCAGCACCGAGGGGACGTCCCGGTCACCGTCCTTCACCGACTGGCCGGTGTCCTTCTTCTCGCCCTTGGCGAGCGCGATGGCCAGGTCGGAGGCGGCCTTGGCCTCTTCCCGGACGGCCTTGTAGACGGTCATGCACTGGTCACCGGCGAGGATGTTCTGCAGGCCCTCGGTGCTGGCGTCCTGCCCGGTCACCGGCACCTTGCCGTTGAGCTTGTTCTTCTTCAGGATCGAGATGGCCGCGTTGCCGAGACCGTCGTTGGCGGCCAGCACGCCGTCGATCTTGCCGTTGGCCTTGGTGAGCTGCTGCTCGAAGATCGTCGCGGCCTGGGCGTTGTCCCACGCCGGCACGGCGTCCTCGGGGCCCTTGACGTATTCCTTGCTGTCGAACTTCGGCTTGAGTACCGAGTCGTAGCCGGCCTTGAACAGGGTGGCGTTGTTGTCGGTGGGGGAGCCGTTGAGGTACGCCACGACCGGGTTCTTGACGCCCTTCTCGGTCAGGCACTTCGTCAGGCCCTCGCCCTGGAGCTTGCCGACGTTCTCGTTGTCGAAGCTGACGTAGTACTGGGCGGAGCCGCCGAGGGTGAGTCGGTCGTAGTCGATGGTGGCGACGCCCTGCGACTTGGCCTTGTCGAGAACGGCCTTACCGGTGCCGGAGTCCAGGTTGACGATCATCAGGGCGGTGACGCCACCGGTGATCATCTGGTCGGCGATGGTCTGGAAGGCGGTCTTGTCGTTCTGGGCGTTCTGAATGTCGTACTGGACGCCGGCGGCCTTGAACGCCTCTTCCAGGAACCGACGGTCCGCGGTCTCCCACCGGGCCGAGGACTTGCTGTCCGGGAGGATCACGCCGATCTTGGGAGTCTTGGCGGAGGCGGCCTTGTCGCCGGAGTCGTCGCCACAGGCGGTCAAGCCGCCGGTCGTGAGCAGGCCCACGGCGGCGATGGTGAGGATCCCCTTACGCATGTGCAGGGTCCTTTCGGGGGTGGGGGAGGTGTTGTTTTTGTTGTGTCCGGCAACGTATTTCGGGTCACACCGCCTCCACAAGACCGCGCAGGTGCCAAGTTTGTTGGGAGCGATAACAATTCAGCAACGCGACTGTTACTCCCTGGGTATCCCACGGTGGGATCGACGTAACGAGAGTCGTCAGCGGGTCTGCAACGGGGCGGTGCGGGCGTCGGTGAGCGCCATCAGATCCGCCGCTGCCAGTTCCAGTTGCAGACCGCGCCGACCAGCCGAGACGTAGATCGTCGGGAATTCCAGCGCGGACTCGTCCAGCACGGTGGGCAGTCGCTTGCGCTGCCCGAGCGGGCTGATCCCACCGCGTACGTAGCCGGTGGCCCGTTCGGCCACGGCCCGGTCGGCAAGCGCCGCCCGCTTGCCGCCGACCGCCGTCGCGAGCGCCTTCAGATCCAGTTCGCCGGTGACCGGCACGACAGCCACTGTCAACGCGCCGTCGACAGCGGTCACCAACGACTTGAACACGCGCTCCGGTGGCACGCCCAGCGCCACCGCCACCAGCGCGCCGTAGTTCGGGGCGTCCGGGTCCACCCGGTAGGGGTGGGTGCGGTGCGCCACGCCGCGCTTGACCAACAGTGCCGTTGCCGGAGTGCCCTGTCCTGCCACCCCGCCGACGCTAGTCGACCGGCCGACCGATCAGCACTGTCGGTGCGCCGGCGACCCGGGTGAGCACCAGGCTCGCCGCCTCGTCGCCGGCCAGCCGCAGGTCCCGCCGAAGCTGCTCCGGCGTCAGCGCGGAACCCCGCTTCAGGATCTCCACCCGGCCCACCCGGCGGTCCCGCAGCAGCGCCCGCAGGCGCTTGAGCGAGAACGGCAGCACGTCGGTGATCTCCAGGCAGCGCGCGTACGGGGTGCGGGTCGGCAGGTCCGCATAGAGGTAGGCGATGCTCGGATCGCCGAGGGTGGCGTCCAGGTCGCCGGCCAGTTCGGCGACGAGGTGCGCGCGGACCACCGCCGGGTCCGGGTCGTACAGGTAACGCCGGGGCGGCCCGACCGGTGCCTCGTCGGCACCCGAGCCGGTGAGCTGGTGGCGACGGGTCTCGACGCCCTGCTGGCGGTAGAGGGTCGCGCGGCGGGGCACCTCCGCCAGCTCGCCGCACCAGAGCGCGGCCTCCACCAGGTCGCCGTCAACACCTACCCACTCCGCCTCCGCGCCAGCGGGAATGAGCGCGTGGTCCAGGCCCGGCGCCACCTTCACCACGGTGCGCGGCACCCGCTCCGCCAGCCCGGTGACGAAGTCCCACGGTGGCGAGTAGGCGCGCGGGTCGAAGATCCGTCGCCCGGTGCCGCTGGCGCGGCGGGCCGGGTCGCAGAACACCCCGTCGACGCGGGAGACGTCGAACGCTGTGGCATCCCCGCACTCGACTGTGAACAGCTCGGCCAGTCCGGCCGCCTCCGCGTTGGCGGCGGCCATCGCGGCGGTCACCGGGTCGGCTTCCACCCCGTACACCCGGATGCCGGCGCGGGCGGCGGCCAGCGCGTCCGCGCCGAGGCCGCAGCCCAGATCGCCAAGGGTGCGCACACCTGCCGCGTACAGCCGGGCGGCCCGATGGTCGGCGACCACCCGGCGGGTGGCCTGCTCCAGCCCGGGGCGGGTGAGGAACATGGCAGCGGCGGCCGGACCGAACTTGCCGACCGCCCGGTGCCGCAGCTCGGCCTGGGTGAGCGCCGCCGCGGCCAGCGTCGGCGGCACCCCGGCCGCGCGCAGCGCCGACGCCGCGGTCAGCGGATCACCGCCGGCCAGCTCGGCCGCCGCGGTGAGCGCCGCCGACCCCTCGGGGGTACGCAGCGCCGCCAGCTGATCGAGATCCACCCGGCCATTGTCCCGGCCCGGCTCGGCCGCCGGGACGGTGGTGCCAGTCGGCCGGCTCCGGGCGGCCGGCTCTGCCGCGGTGAACGCCTGCGGGCACCGGGGCGGGTGTCGGCGGGGATGTTGGTGTCGCCGGCTGCGTCGGGCGGGGTGTTGGTGTCGGCCGGCCGCGTCGGGCGGGGATGTTGGTGTCGGCCGGCTGCATCTGGCGGGGGTGCGGCCGGTGTCGGGTGTGGTGTCAGCCGGTCGGGGTGGCGGTGATGAAGGCTCGCCAGCTCGCCGGGGTGAAGGTGAGTGCCGGCCCGGCCGGGTCCTTGCTGTCGCGCACGGCGACCATGCCGGGCAGGTTGTCGGCGACCTCGACGCACGCGCCGCCGTTTGCGTTGCTGCGGGAGGACTTGCGCCAGGTGGCGTGGGTCAGGTCCATGTCTGCACCACTTCCTCGATCAGCCGGGCGGACTGCCGGCATGGCAGCGCTTCACCGGTCACAGTCTCCCAGCGGCGCTCCAGGGCGGCAACGTCGTTCGGGCCGTCCACTGTCTGCCCCCGGAGCTGGTTGTCCAGGTGGGCCAGCTCGGCCCCGTTGCCGAGCCGGGCCAGGATGAACGGGCCGTGGAGCCCGATGTGCCAGGGAGCGTCGGCCGGCACGACCCGGACCTGCACGTTCGGCTCGGTGCTCACCGCCAGGAGGTGCTGTAGCTGCTCGCGCATGATCTTCCGGTCGCCGAGCTGCCGGCGCAGCGTGTGCTCCTCCAGCACCGCGACGAGGTGCGGACGAGGGTCGGCGGTCAGCACGGCCTGCCGGGCGAGCCGGGTCACCACCCGCGTCTCGACCTGCTCGGCGGTCAGCTCGCCGAGCACTCCGAGCATCGCCCGCGCGTACCCCTCGGTTTGCAACAGGCCGGGAATCACGGCCGGGTCGTACCAGCGCAGCGCCGCGGCCTCCCGCTCGTTGTCCTCCCAGGGGCGGAACCAGTCGGGCGCGGCGTGGAAGCGGATCAGCTCCAGCATGCCGACGAAGAGACCACCGGTGTCCAGGGTCGAGTCGACGCGGGCGACGTAATCCGGCTTGACCGGGTTCTGGCCGGTCTCGACCGCACTCACGTACGACGATGAGTAGTTGACCAGTTTGCCCAGCTCATCCTGGCTGAGCCCGCGCGCCTGGCGTGCGCGGCGTAGCTGTTCGAGCAGGAACGTCAGGGTGGGTATCCGGGACACTCGGCTCCCTTTCCGCAGCTTCCGGTGATGGCAACCGACGGTAGGGAGACGGCCACGCCGGGACGAGGCGCTACCGGCGTGTTGCGGTAACGACTGGCGGAACTGTGGCGACACGGACAGCGGCGCGTTGGCACTCTCCTTGACGGAGTGCTAGCCACGGAATAACCTGCGATTAGCACTCTCACCCTGAGGGTGCCAGCTTCCGGGTCTCGCGACCCGGGTGCGCACGCCAGGCGGACCGGCACCCGCGACGACGGCCCCGCCCGGTGGCATGAGGCAGATTGACGCTGGTCGGCCCCGCCGGCCAGCAACGAAACCAGTACCCCAGGAGGGTATGCCCGTGACTACCGCGACCAAGGTTGCGATCAAGCCGCTCGAGGACCGCATCGTGGTCCAGGCGAACGAGGCTGAGACCACCACGGCGTCGGGCATCGTGATCCCCGACACCGCCAAGGAGAAGCCGCAGGAGGGCACCGTCCTCGCTGTGGGCCCGGGGCGCGTCGACGACAACGGCAACCGGGTTCCGGTTGACGTGCAGGTCGGCGACACCGTCCTTTACTCGAAGTACGGCGGCACCGAGGTCAAGTACGCCGGCGAGGAGTACCTGGTGCTCTCCGCCCGCGACGTCCTCGCGGTCATCGAGAAGTAAGCAACCGATCAGTGTCACTGCCCCGGTCCGGCTCGCCGGGCCGGGGCAATGGCGCTTCGAAGGGACATTTATGGCGAAGATCCTGAGCTTCTCGGACGACGCCCGGCACCTGCTGGAGCACGGTGTCAACGCCCTCGCTGACGCGGTCAAGGTCACCCTCGGCCCGCGCGGGCGCAACGTCGTCCTGGACAAGAAATTCGGTGCGCCGACGATCACCAACGATGGTGTGACCATCGCCAAGGAGATCGAGCTCACCAACCCGTACGAGAACCTTGGCGCGCAGCTGGTCAAGGAGGTGGCGACCAAGACCAACGACGTCGCCGGCGACGGCACCACCACCGCGACAGTGCTCGCCCAGGCGATGGTCCGCGAGGGCCTGCGCAACGTGACCGCCGGGACCAACCCGGCCGGCCTCAAGCGGGGCATCGACGCGGCGGCCACCAAGGTCTCCGAGGCGCTGCTCGGCCGTGCCGCCGAGGTCACCAGCAAGGAGTCGATCGCGAACGTGGCGACGATCTCCGCGCAGGACGCCACCATCGGCGACCTGATCGCCGAGGCGATGGAGCGGGTCGGCCGCGACGGTGTCATCACCGTCGAGGAAGGCTCCATGCTCACCACCGAGCTGGACGTGACCGAGGGTCTCCAGTTCGACAAGGGCTTCATCTCGCCGAACTTCGTCACCGACCTGGAGAGCCAGGAGTCCGTCCTTGAGGACGCGTACATCCTGGTCACCACCCAGAAGATCTCGGCGATCGAGGAGCTGCTGCCGCTGCTGGAGAAGGTCCTGCAGAACAGCAAGCCCCTGCTGATCATCGCCGAGGACGTGGACGGCCAGGCGCTCTCCACCCTGGTGGTCAACTCGCTGCGCAAGACCCTCAAGGTCTGCGCGGTCAAGGCCCCGGGCTTCGGTGACCGGCGCAAGGCGATGCTCCAGGACATCGCGATCTCCACGGGCGCCGAGCTGGTCGCCCCGGAGCTGGGCTACAAGATCGACCAGGTTGGCCTGGAGGTGCTCGGCACCGCTCGGCGCATCGTGGTCGACAAGGAGAACACCACGATCGTCGACGGCGGCGGCCAGAAGGCCGATGTCGCCGACCGGGTGGCCCAGATCCGCAAGGAGATCGAGGCCTCCGACTCCGACTGGGACCGGGAGAAGCTGGCCGAGCGGCTGGCGAAGCTCTCCGGTGGCATCGCCGTCATCAAGGCTGGCGCGGCCACCGAGGTCGAGATGAAGGAGCGCAAGCACCGCATCGAGGACGCCATCGCGGCGACCAAGGCTGCGGTCGAGGAGGGCACCGTGCCCGGCGGCGGCGCCGCCCTGGTGCAGATCCTCTCGGTGCTCGACGACGACCTGGGCTTCACCGGTGACGAGAAGGTAGGCGTCTCGGTCGTCCGCAAGGCGCTCGTCGAGCCGCTGCGCTGGATCGCCCAGAACGCCGGCCACGACGGTTACGTGGTGACGCAGAAGGTCGCCGACCTGGACTGGGGCAACGGCCTCGACGCCGCCAAGGGCGAGTACGTCGACCTGGTCAAGGCCGGCATCATCGACCCGGTGAAGGTGACCCGCAACGCGGTCACCAACGCCGCCTCGATCGCCGGTCTGCTGCTCACCACGGAGAGCCTCGTGGTCGAGAAGCCGGAGCAGGCCGAGCCGGCCGCCGCCGGTGGCGGTCACGGCCACGGCCACCAGCACGGCCCGGGCTTCTGACCGGTAGCGACACCCGTTGCGGGGCACGCCGTCGGACGACGGCGTGCCCCGTTCGTCTGCTCAGGTCCTTACCGAACGCTGACGTTGTTGGCTACCGGGCAGGATGATCGCGCACACTGGGCCGATGAGCAGCACGTCGCGGCGGTACGCCGCGCTGGCCGGAGTGACCGCCGCCGCCGTCGCGATCGGAATCGCCGAGCCGGTGGCGGTGCTGACCGGCCCCCGGTCCGCGCCAGTGGTAGCGGTCGGCGGGGTGGTCGTCGACGCCGTCCCCGAGTCGCTCAAGCAGTTCGCCATCGACCTCTTCGGCACCGCCGACAAGATCGCACTGCTGGTCGGCACCGGCCTGCTGCTCGGAGCGTTCGCCGCACTGTTCGGCATGCTGGCGGCCCGCCGGCTGGCATTCGGCCTCGCCGGCATCGCCGCGTTCGGTGCCATCGGCGTGGCCGCCGCCGTGACCCGCTCCGGTGCGGACGCGGCCGACGCGTTGCCCTCGCTTGTCGGTGCCGGGCTGGGTGCCCTGGTGCTCTGGTTGTTCATCGCCGGCCCGTTCGAGCTGAACCCCTGGCCCTGGTCACCCCCCGCCCCGAGCACGCCATCCGCCCCGACCACGCCCACGCCGCCCGTGCCGGTGACGCCCGCCGCGCCCGCGCCCGTGCCGGTGACCCCGGCCGGGCCGGCCGGTCCCGCGGAGGTCGACCCCGATTCTCGACGGCGGTTCCTCACCGCCAGCGGAGCACTGCTCGGCACCGCCGCGGTGGCCGGTCTGGGTGGCCGGTGGCTGGCCGGTCGGCGCGGAGTGTCCGCCGCCCGGGACGCGATCCGACTGCCCGCGCCGGTGGCCCCCGCACCGGCCGTGCCAGCCGGCGCGGACCTGGCACTCACCCAACTCGCGCCGTACGTCACCCCGAACTTCGGGTTCTACCGGATCGACACGGCGCTCGTGGTGCCCCAGGTGGATCCGGACACCTGGCGGCTGCGTATCCACGGGCGGGTCGGTACCGAGCGCACCTACAGCTACGCGGATCTGCTGGCCCGTCCACTTGTCGAGCGGTACGTCACGCTGGCCTGTGTCTCCAACGAGGTGGGCGGGGACCTGATCGGCAACGCCCGCTGGCTCGGCGTACCCCTGCGGGAGTTGCTTGACGAGGTCGACCCGGACGCCGACGCCGACCAGGTCGTCGGCCGGTCGGTGGACGGCTGGACCTGCGGCACCCCCACCGCCGCGCTGCGCGACGGGCGGGACGCGCTGTTGGCGGTCGGCATGAACGGTGAGCCACTGCCTGTCGAGCACGGCTTCCCGGTCCGGATGGTGGTGCCCGGCCTCTACGGTTACGTGTCGGCCTGCAAGTGGGTGACCGAGCTGGAACTGACCCGGTTCGCCGACTTCGACGCGTACTGGGTGCCGCGCGGCTGGTCCGCCCAGGGGCCGATCAAGACCCAGTCGCGGATCGACGCCCCCCGCAGTCGTAACCGGCTGACCGCCGGCCCGGTAACCGTCGCCGGGGTGGCCTGGGCCCAGCATCGGGGCATCAGCCGGGTCGAGGTACGCGTCGACGGCGGCGACTGGCAGCAGGCCCAACTGGCCCCGACCGTGTCGGTGGACACCTGGGTGCAGTGGTCCTGGCGCTGGGACGCCACGCCGGGCGAGCACCGGCTCGAGGTCCGGGCGACGGACGCGACAGGCGAAACCCAGACCGAGCGTACGCAGGACGTCGCCCCGGACGGTGCGACCGGCTGGCACACGGTCACCGTCACCGTCCGCTGACCCGCGGCCGGCGTACGCAGCCTGCCGTATCCGCGATGACGTCGCCGGGCGGACGTGGGCCGGACCGTATCGGGACAGGGTGAAGTCATGACTGTTACCGCACGGACCTTCACCATCGCCGGCCTCGTCGTCGGCGCCGCGGGCATCGCCATGCTGTGGGCTGCCGGAGTCGAGTTCCCCATAGCGGTACCGCCCGGGATGATCATCCTGCTGGCTGGCGCCGTCTTCGTCGCGTTCGTACCGTGGCGCTGGTCGCCCGCGGTGGGCGCGCTGCTGGGTCTGTTCGTGACCGTCGGGTTCCTGATCAGCCCGACCGGGGTGGACAACCTGCTCGGGCGGCACGGAGCCGACGTGGCGACCGGACAGTTCATCCAACTGGTCGGGGTGCTGACCGCGCTGATCGCCGGGGCGTTGGCCACCAACGCTGCCCGTCGGATGTCCCAGCGTCACCGATCCGGGCGGCTCGGGGTTACCCGCTGAGTCGCGCATCCAGCCGCGGACCAGCCGAAGACGCCGCTGGCCGGCACCCGGGTGGGGTGCCGGCCAACGGTCGGGTCGTGCGGTGGGTCAGCTGTTCCAGTACTGGCCGACCAGGTCGGCAGCCTGCTGCTCCCACTGGGCGTACGCGTCCGGGTACGCCGAGACCTGCACGGTCTGCGCGGCCACGGTCAGCGGCATGTCCTGCCACCCGTCAACCTGACGCAGGCCCTTCAGGAACGCCGTCGTCGAGTACTCGGGGTCGGTGATCTGCTCCGGCGTACCCCAACCCGAACTCGGGCGCTGCTGGAACAGGCCCAGCGAGTCGTGGTCGTTCATGTCACCGAGGTGACCCAGGTTTTCCAGCTTCGACTCCTGCAGGCTCGTCGCGATCGAGATCACGGCGGCCCGCTCCGGCAGACCGGCCTTCTTCGTGGCGGCGATGATCGCCTTGACGTTGGCGGTCTGCTCGTCGTTCAGGTCGATGTGGGACTGGTTGCCCTGGGTGCCGTGCGGGATCAGCTTGGCGGGGTCCGGCTTGTCGGCCTGCACCGCTACCGCGACCGGCTTGGCGTCCACGGCGTTGGTGTGGGCGGCGATCGGGCCGGCGAACACACCACCGGCGAACGCGAGACCAGCAACGGACAGCACGCTGTTACGGAAGATCGTGTTCATGGGGGTAGCTCCTTCGGGGGTAAGGACACCCGCCTGAGGGCTGCGGATGTGAGCACCTCGTCCGGCGCTGCAAAAGGGGGGAAGTCTTTCGGCGACCAGCAGAGCCCGGGGGCTTGCGGTGCCGGGTCCGTGTGTAACGACCGGGGGGCCGCTGTCATTCCGGGGGCGGCCCATCCATCGGCACCCGCGTGGGGCGGTGACCGGGCGGTCGTTCGTGGGGACTGCAACGACCAGGCCCCGGCCCGCATTCCAGCCCCGGGGGCGGGGCGGCGGGGCGGTGGTGCTGCGATCGTCAGGGTGTGTAACGACCCCGGCCCGGCCATGATTCCGGGCCACGGGTGCACCCGGTCACAGGTCAACGACCCTCAGACCGGACAAAGCGCCCATCAGTGCGGCAGGTTCACCACGTGGGCTGACGCGAAACCGCGCCCCCGAACCGGGAGCGCGGTTTCGCGAAATCAGGGACGTGTGGGGTCAGGCGACGTGGCGTTGCTGGATCGGGATGGCCGACTTGTGTGGGCTGCCCAGTCGGGCCTCCAGTCGGGCGACGTCGACCCGGGCGTGCCGGCGGTCGGCGAGGTCCTCCCAACCGACGGCCAGCAGTCGGAGCCGTTCCGACTCGCTGAAACCACCCCAGACGCCGTAGGGCTCGCGAACCGACAGGGCGTGCGCGGCGCACTCGGCCCGAACCGGGCAGGCGCGGCAGACCGCCTTGGCGGCCGACTCCCGACGCAGCCGGGAGGAGCCTCGCTCGCCGTCGGGGTGGAAGAACTGGGCGCTGTCCCGACCTCGGCAGGCACCGAGCCGCTGCCAGTCCCAGAGATCGACGATGGGCCCGGGCAGTCTACGTACGTTCGACATCAGCACCCCTCCTCCCGCGCGGCTCCGCGAGAAATCCATGTGGCCGGCATCCGGGCGGCGGGCCGCGCAGGCGCACCGTTCCCGGCCTGTGGCCCTCCCGGTACCCGGACCGTTGACGGCTCACACATCTGTGATCGAAAACGTCCTAGAAATTGCGGCTTTTGCCCCAACTGTCGGAAAAGTTCGAAGGATTGCCGGGAACCCCCTCCTCAGCCGACCCCGTCATGGTCTGCTCGTTGGCGGAGAGGAGACCACAGTGCGTACCGTCCTTGTGTGCGTTCGAACACCGCTCGCGGCCCAGCACCTTACTTCTGCTGCCGCGCGGCTGGGGTTGTCCGCAATCGTTCGTACCGCCGTCTCCGATCCTGAGGTGATGCTGCGGCTCGCCGAGCGACCGGCTGACGTGGTGCTGGCCGACACGGCCCTGACCCGGCCGGACAGCGCCGGCTTCGTCCGTCGGGTGCTGGCCCGCGCGCCGCACGCCGCGGTGCTGCTGCTCGGCACCGAAGAGTCCGAGGCCGCGGCGGCCACCATCAGCGCCGGGGCCCGGGGTCTCATCCAGAACGTCGACCACGACCTGACCAGCGCGGTGGCGAAGGCGCTGCTGCTGCTCACCGCCCCCGGCCGGACGTCACGGCAACGGGTCACCGATCCGGCCCGGGACGCCGCGGCGGTGGGCGGCTCGGGTCGGTCCGGGCCGTCCTCGCGTGGCTCCGGCGATCCCGGCTGGACGGCCACGCCCGGCGAGGGGCAGGCGGGGGTGCCGTCGGTGCCGGTGCAGCGGGGTGACGACGAGGTCGAGTCGGCGACCGGCGAGTCGGCGGATCAGACCGATCCCGCCCGGCCCGCCCCGAACGCCCGGCCCAGCCGAGCGTCGATCGGGCTGACCGAGCGCGAGCTTCAGGTGCTGCTCGGCATGGCCGAGGGCAAGAGCAACGCGGAGATCGGTCGGGAGCTGTTCGTGTCGGAGGACACCGTCAAGACGCACGCCCGACGGCTGTTCCGCAAGCTCGGCGCTCGAGACCGGGCACATGCGGTGGCAGCAGGTTTCCGGGCCGGCCTGGTCGCCTGAGCCGGGCCCGTCAATCGGTGACGGTCGGGGTGTCCGGCTCGTCCTCGGTGCCCTCGGTCAGGGTGTCGTGCACCCCGTCGGCGTAACCCCGGGCATAGTCCCAGGTCACGTAGTGATCCGGGTCGGGGTCGTAGGCGGGCTCGTGCACCCGGGGTCGACCGGAGTTGAGCAGGTGCCGCAGGTTGCCGCGGAGCAGGTCCCAGTCGAAGTAGTGCGGTTCCCGGCAGTCCTCGCATTCGATCACCAGCCCACGGACCCCGATCGGGGCCAGCAGGGCCTGGTAGATCTCCAGGTCGGCGAGGTCTTCGAGCACATCCTGCCGTTCGACGTCGGTCAGCGGATCCGGCGTCGCGTCATCGCCCGGGTCATCCAGACCCGCTGTCGGATCGGCCGGGTCGCCATTGAACGGGTCGATGGGCTCGTCGTGCACCCCCTCACCGTAGACCCAACGCGGCGGGAACGTCCGCCCCCCGGCCTCCGCGCCGAGCCGGCCTGCCACGGAGGGGTCGCCCAGCTCACTGGGTACGATGAGGCGACGGGCCGGCAGCGTGGCGCGCTCCGGTGCCCGCCCGCGCCACCTCGCTGAAGCCCATCCGAGCAGCTCAGGGGAGCAATCGTGGAAAATTCGCCCAGCACCGATCTGCCGGCCGGCGTCGAGCACGCCGACCTGGGCGGCCACCTGCCCGAGCTGCCGGCCGGCTCCGCCCGGGTGGTTCCGCTCGGCCTCACCTTCGACGACGTGCTGTTGCAGCCGGGCGAGTCGGACGTGGTGCCCAGCCGGGTCAACACCCGCACGAAGCTCACCCGCAACATCGAGCTGTCGATTCCGCTGCTGTCCAGTGCGATGGACACGGTGACCGAGGCCCGGATGGCGATCGCCATGGCCCGCCAGGGTGGCATCGGCGTGCTGCACCGCAACCTCTCGATGGAGGACCAGGCGCTCCAGGTCGACCTGGTCAAGCGGTCCGAGTCCGGCATGATCACCAACCCGGTGACCGCCAGCCCGGACGACACGCTGCGCGAGGTCGACGAGTTGTGCGGGCGTTACCGCATCTCCGGCGTACCGGTGGTGGACGGCGACGGCCAACTGGTCGGCATCGTCACCAACCGGGACATGCGGTTCGTCTCCGAGCCGAACACCCCGGTCCGCGAGATCATGACCCACACTCCGCTGATCACCGCGCGGGTCGGGGTGAGCAAGGACGACGCCCTGGCGCTGCTGCGCCAGCACAAGGTCGAGAAGCTGCCGATCGTCGACGACTCGGGCCGGCTGCGTGGCCTGATCACCGTCAAGGACTTCACCAAGAGCGAGCAGTACCCGGACGCCAGCAAGGACGACGCCGGCCGACTGCGGGTCGCCGCCGCCATCGGTGTCGGCGAGGACGCGTACAAGCGGGCCCGGGCCCTTGTCGACGCGGGCGTCGACGTGCTGATCGTGGACACCGCGCACGGTCACCAGCGGGCCGTGCTGGACATGGTCCGTCGGCTCAAGGCCGACGTGGCGGTCGACGTGATGGGCGGCAACGTGGCCACGTACGCGGGCGCGAAGGCGCTCGTCGACGCCGGCGCGGACGGCGTCAAGGTGGGCGTGGGTCCGGGCGCGATCTGCACCACCCGGATCGTCGCCGGGGTCGGCGTGCCGCAGGTGACCGCGATCATGGAGGCGGCCCGGGCCGCCCGCCCGGCCGGTGTGCCGGTGATCGGCGACGGTGGCATCCAGTATTCCGGCGACATCGCCAAGGCCCTGGTGGCCGGAGCCGACACGGTGATGCTCGGCAGTCTGCTGGCCGGTTGCGAGGAGAGCCCCGGCGAGCTGATCTTCGTCAACGGCAAGCAGTTCAAGACCTACCGTGGCATGGGGTCGCTCGGGGCGATGCAGTCCCGGGGTCAGGCCAAGTCGTACAGCAAGGACCGCTACTTCCAGCAGGACGTGCTCAGCGACGACAAGCTGGTCCCGGAGGGCGTGGAGGGTCAGGTGCCCTACCGGGGGCCGCTCTCCCGGGTGGCGCACCAGCTGGTCGGCGGGTTGCGACTGGCCATGGGGTACGCCGGTGCGGAGAACATCCCCGATCTGCACCGCCGGGGCCAGCTCATCCGGATCACCGCGGCCGGCCTGAAGGAGAGCCACCCGCACGACATCCAGATGACCGTCGAGGCGCCCAACTACCACACCCGCTGATCCAACACCCCCAACCACCTGGAGTCCCCCATGCGTGACGTGGTCGAGATCGGGCTGGGCAAGACCGCGCAGCGCGGCTACCACCTGGACGACATCGCCATCGTGCCGAGCCGCCGCACCCGGGACGTCGACGACGTGTCGACCTCCTGGCAGCTCGACGCGTACCCGTTCGGCATTCCCTGCGTCGGCCACCCCTCCGACGCCACGATGAGCCCGTCGTCGGCGGTGCGGCTCGGTCAGCTCGGCGGGTTGGGCGTGCTCAACGTCGAGGGTCTGTGGACCCGCTACGAGAACCCGACGAAGGTGCTTGACGAGTTGGCCGGCCTCGACGAGGACGCCCGCGCCACCAAGCGGCTCCAGGAGGTGTACGCGGAGCCGATCCGCCCGGACCTGATCGCCGAGCGGGTTCGTGAGCTGCGCGCCGGTGGCGGCACGGTGGCGGTGCGGGTCTCCCCGCAGCACACCCTCGCGCTGGCCCCGGTGATCCTGGACGCCGGGGTGGACATCCTGGTCATCCAGGGCACCATCGTCTCGGCCGAGCACGTGTCGACGACCGACGAGCCGTTGAACCTCAAGGAGTTCATCGCCGACCTCGACCTGCCGGTGATCGTCGGTGGTTGCACCGACTACAAGACCGCGCTGCACCTGATGCGTACCGGCGCGGCCGGGGTGATCGTGGGCATCGGTGGCGACGAGTGGTCGACGACCGAGTCGGTGCTGGGCATCCGGGTGCCGATGGCCACCGCGATCGCCGATGCCGCGGCGGCCCGTCGCGACTACCTCGACGAGACCGGCGGCCGGTACGTGCACCTGATCGCCGACGGCGACATGCAGACCTCGGGTGACATCGCCAAGGCCCTCGGCTGCGGCGCGGACGCGGTGATGCTCGGTGAGCCGCTGTCGCTGTGTGACGAGGCGCCCGCCGGTGGCGCCTGGTGGCACTCGGCGGCGAGTCACCCGTCGCTGCCCCGGGGCGCGTTCGAGGTGGCCGGTGAGCCGCTCGGGTCGATGGAGGAGCTGCTCTTCGGGCCGGCGGACGAGGCCGACGGCCAACTCAACCTGTTCGGTGGGCTGCGTCGGGCGATGGCCAAGTGCGGTTACCGCGACCTGAAGGAGTTCCAGAAGGTCGGCCTGGTCCTCGACCGCTGACCCGTTGCGCGTACACGTGAAGGCCGGCTCCGCGCAGTGCGGGGCCGGCCTTCGTCGCGGCACGCCCCCGGACCCCGCAAAAGGCCGATACCGGTCATCCGGTCGGCGCGGCTGGCTACGCTCGTCCTGACCCGGGGACCCGCGGGAGGAGTCTGCATGGTCCGGACCGGACGCTCGCCTGCCGGCCGCCGGCTGGCCACCGCGCTCACCTGTCTCCTCGGGCTGCTGCTGGCCGGCTGCCCGAGCGCGCACCGGGACGGTTTCCGGCCCGGTGCGGCCGACGCCGGTGACCCGTACGTGCCGGGACACGGCAACGGTGGCTACGACGTCACCCACTACGGCCTGGACGTCCGCTACGACCCGTCGACCGATCGGCTGAGCGGTCGAGCCGTCATCACCGCCACGGCCACCCAGGACCTGTCCCGGTTCAATCTGGACCTGGTCGGTCTGGACGTGAGCGCGGTCCGGTTGGGTGACGCGCGGGCCGAGCACCGCCGCGACGACGACGAGCTGGTGGTGACGCCGCGCGACGGTCTCCCGCGTGGCAGGCAGTTCACAGTGACAGTCGACTACGCGGGCGTGCCCACCGCCGTCGCGGACGGGACGTTGGGCAGCGGTGGTTTCCTGCACACCGCCGACGGCGCTGTCGCGCTCGGCCAACCCGACTCGGCCGCCACCTGGTTCCCGGTCAACGACCACCCGTCGGACAAGGCCAGCTACGACCTGGCGGTGACAGTGCCGGACGGCCTGGCCGCGCTGAGCAACGGGGTTCCCGGGCCGAAGAGCAGCGCCGACGGCTGGACCACCTGGCACTGGTCGGAGCGCACCCCGATGGCCAGTTACCTGACGACGCTGGTGATCGGTGACTACCGGGTGGAGACCAGCACGCACGCCGGCCGGCCGATGGTCACCGCGGTGGCGGCGAGCCTGCCACCGGCCGGCGGCGCAGCCAGCTCACTGGCCCGCACCGGTGCGATCGCCGACTTCCTGGCCAGCCGCTTCGGCCCGTACCCGTTCGACTCGTACGGCGGGATCGTGATCGCCGACGACCGCGTCGGGTACGCGCTGGAAACCCAGTCCCGCCCGGTCTACGGGCCCGCGTTCTTCGCCGACGACCGCCCCAACCCGAGCGTCGTCGCGCATGAGTTGGCGCACCAGTGGTTCGGCGACAGCGTGTCGGTGGGCAGGTGGAGCGACATCTGGTTGAACGAGGGCTTCGCCAGCTACGCCGAGTGGCTGTGGGCGGAACACGACGGCGGCCCGACCGCCGAGCGCACCTTCGAGTTGCAGTACGCGGCTACCGACTGGTCGCAGCCGTCGGTCGAGCCGGGCCGGGAGCGGATGTTCGGTGCGGCCGTCTACAAGCGCGGGGCGCTGGCCGTGCACGCGTTGCGTCGGACCGTCGGTGACGACACGTTCTTCCGCATCCTGCGGACCTGGACCACCGAGCGGGCGACGGGCAACGCGAGCACCGGCGACCTCGTCGCGCTTGCCGAGCGGGTAGCGGGCCGGCCGCTCCGACCCCTCTTCGACGCCTGGTTGGTGGGTGCTTCGGCGCCCACACTGCCGTGACGCAGGCGTGATGGCCGGTCGATATGCTGCCGCCTGCGAACGGCGGGGAGACGCCCGCTCGCGCGGGGCGGCGTGAGCCGCCGCGCCACCGTACGGGGGAGGGTGTGGGATGCGGGTGACGCGACGCAGACTGCGGATGGGCTCGGCTCTGCTGGTGACGGGGGCTCTCGTCCTGTCCGGATGCGACTCGACGGGCACCGAGGCCGTGCCCTCGCCCAGCGCGTCGTCGACGGCCGCGCGGACGTTCACCGCGGGCGCGGCGGGGGCCGGCGACGCCTACTTCCCGAGCTACGGCAACGGCGGCTACGACGTCGCACGGTACGTGGTCAAGGTGCGCTACGACCCCGCGAAGGACCGACTTACCGGTACGACCACAGTGCAGGCGACCGCGACGGCCGACCTGTCGACGTTCAACCTCGACCTCGCCGGCCTGACGGTCAGCGCGGTCACCGTGGACGGTGCACCGGCAACGCACCGCCGGGAGCGGAACGAGCTGGTCATCAAGCCCACTTCCGGCCTGATCAACGGCAACGGGTTCGTCGCCGAGATCGCCTACGAGGGCGTGCCGAAGCCGCTGAAGAACGAGGCTCTCGGTGAGGGTGGATTCCTGCACACCCCCGACGGTGCCATCGCGCTCGGGGAGCCCGAGTCGGCAAGCACCTGGTTCCCGGTGAACGACCACCCGTCAGACAAGGCCACGTACGACTTCGAGATCACCGTTCCCGACGGTGTCACCGCGATCAGCAACGGCGTTCCCGGCGGCAAGACCAGTACGGCGGGGTGGACCACCTGGAAGTGGTCGGAGAAGTCGCCGATGGCCAGCTACCTCAGCACGCTCGTGATCGGCGAGTTCCGGATCACCACTGCCACGCACCGGGGGAAGCCGGTCTACAGCGCGGTGGCGATCGCGGCCAACGGTTCCGCGGACTCGGCGATCGCCGAGACCACCAAGGTCGCCGACTACCTGGAGACCGTGTTCGGGCCGTACCCCTTCGACGCGTACGGCGGTGTGGTGGTCTCGGACAGCCGGATCTCCTACGCGCTGGAGACGCAGAGCCGGCCGGTCTACCCGGCGGGTTTCTTCCGGCAGGGTTCGAACACCGCTGTGGTCGCCCACGAGCTGGCGCACCAGTGGTTCGGCGACAGCGTATCGCTGGGCAAGTGGGAGGACATCTGGCTCAACGAGGGCTTCGCGACGTACGCGGAGTGGCTCTGGGTCGAGCACACCAGGGATTCCACTGTCAAGGAGGCGTTCGACAGCCGGTACGCCAGGCCATCCGAGAAGTTGTGGAAGACGCCGCCGGGCAAGCCGGGGGCGGAGGAGCTGTTCAGCGAGTCGGTCTACCAGCGTGGTGCGATGACGTTGCACGCCCTGCGGGTGTCCGTCGGCGACAAGGCGTTCTTCGAGATCGTCAAGACCTGGGCGGCGGAGAAGCGCAACGGCACCGCCACCACCGCCGAGTTCGTGGCGCTCGCCGAACGTATCTCCGGCAGGCAGCTCGACACGCTCTTCGACGCCTGGCTCTACGGCACCAAGAAACCCGTCCTGCCCAAGCGGCTCTGACCGCTGTCAGTTCTTGACGACCAGAGTGGGGTTGGCGGCGAGGTAGGTGTCCGCGCGGCCGGCCCGGAGTTCGGTGATGAACTTCCGGCCGACGCCGGTGAGCTGTTCGCCCCGGTAGGCGCTGCCCTTGCCGACGCCGGACCCGGGCAGACCGACAAGCGTGAAGCGGTTCTCCGGCACCCCACTCAGGGCGTAGGCGATGTCCACGATCCGCTGTCCACCCACGTACACCAGTGTGTCGCCGAGCGCGGCGACCACCTGGTCGACCCGTTCCGGTTGCCGGGCCAGCCCTTCGTCCAGGATCTTGCGGGTCAGCGCCTTGATGAGTTGTTGCTGGTGTCGCTGCCGGGCGTAGTCGCCGCCGGTGATGTAGCGCTGCCGCGCGTAGTCGAGTGCCTGCCAGCCGTTCAGGTGCTGCTCGCCCTTCTCGTAGACCTGCTGTGGCCCGGTGTACCCGCCGGGTGCGCTCTCCCGGTACTTGCCGTCCGGCCGGCGGTGCAGCGAGGCCACCCGCTGGTCGACGTAGATGTCCACCCCGCCGAGCGCGTTCACCAAACGGTCGAAGCCGTTGAACGTGAGCACCGCGCCCGCGTCGATGCGCAGCCCGGTGTATCCGCTGACGGTGCTGCGCAGCAGCTCGTACCCCTGGGCGGTGCTTGGTTGTTTGGGCTTGCCCGGCACCCGGCTGCCGAAGCTCATCGCGTGGGTGAGTTTGGTCTTGCCGCCCTTGTAGTCGGCCTTCGGGAACGCCGGGATGTCGACAAGCAGGTCGCGGGGGAGCGAGAAGAGGTACGCCTGGCCCAGCCCCTTGGGTACGTGCAGCACCAGCACGGCGTCCGCGTGCGGTTCCCAACCGGGCACGCTGACCCGGGTGTCCACCCCGACCAGCAGCAGGTTGAGCGGGCCGGTGATGTCCGCGCCCGGCGGTGGGCCGCTGGGGCTCGGGGTGGGCGTCGTGACCGGCGACGGCGTCGGCGAGCCGGCCACCGGAGCCCCGCCGGGCTCGCTGTCGCCGGTCAGCCGGGTGATCACCACAGTGCCGGCCGCGATCAGGGCGACGACGGCAAGGGCCGTCAACCCGAGCAGCAACCACCGCCGGCGCGGCGCCATCGACCCGAGGACCATCATGGATTCCTTCCACCCGTCTGGTGAACAACGCTCCGACGGGTGCTCCGGGTTGCGGCCGGAAGGCGCCGGGTCGGTCGGCCGGAGCATGATCGCGCGAAATCGGGCGCTGGCGCGAGCGCTACTCGCGAGTAATGATGCCTCCATGCGGTACGACGTGCTCGTCATCGGGTCCGGCTTCGGCGGCAGCGTCACAGCGCTCCGGCTGGCCGAGAAGGGCTACTCCGTCGCCGTGCTGGAAGCGGGCCGCCGCTTCGCCGACGACGAGTTCCCGCAGACGTCCTGGCGCGCCCGCCGGTTCCTGTGGGCACCGAAGCTGGGCTGCTACGGCATCCAGCGGATCACCCTGCTCCGCCCGGCCGCGAAGCGCTCCGGCGGTGGTGTGCTGGTGCTCTCCGGAGCCGGGGTGGGTGGCGGCTCGCTGGTCTACGCGAACACCCTCTACGAGCCGCTGCCGGCCTTCTACACCGACCCGCAGTGGCGGGACATCACCGACTGGCGCGGCGAGTTGGCCCGCCACTACGACCAGGCGAAGCGGATGCTCGGCGTCACCACGTACCCGGTGAACACCGGCGCGGACCGGGCGATGCGGGCGGTGGCCGAGCGGATGGGGGTGGGGCACACCTTCCACCCCACCCCGGTCGGGGTGCACATCGGCCGTCCCGGCGAGCGGGTCGCCGACCCGTACTTCGGCGGCGCCGGCCCGGAGCGCACCGGCTGCACGCACTGCGGCGGGTGCATGACCGGCTGCCGGCACGGGGCGAAGAACACCCTGGTCAAGAACTATCTCTATCTCGCCGAGCGGCTGGGCGCCGTGGTGCACCCGCTGACCACCGTGACCGCCGTCAAACCCGCCGCAGAGGGTGGGTACGAGGTGCACACCGTCCGCACCGGCGCCTGGGTGCGTCATCGCCGCCAGGTGATCCACGCCGACCAGGTGGTGTTCGCCGCCGGGGCGCTCGGCACCCAACGGCTGCTGCACGCGATGAAGGACGACGGCGTGCTGCCCGGGCTCTCACCGCGCCTGGGAGAGCTGACCCGGACCAACTCCGAGGCGATCCTGGGTGCCTCGGTGGCACGCCAGCAGGCCCGGGCCGAAGGGCTGGACTTCACCGGCGGCGTGGCGATCACCAGCTCGTTCCACCCGGACCCGCAGACCCACATCGAGCCGGTCCGCTACGGGCGCGGCTCCAACGCGATGGGGCTGCTCCAGTCGCTGCTCGTCGACGGCGGCCCGCACCGGGTGCGGCGCTGGCTGGGCAGCATCGTGCGGCAACCGGGGCTGGCCGCCCGGATGGTGTCGGTGCGCGGCTGGTCGGAGCGGACGGTGATCGCCCTGGTGATGCAGTCGGTGGACAACTCGCTGACCACCAGGTGGCGGCGCGGCGCCTTCGGTCCTCGCCTGGTCGCCGGCCCAGGGCACGGCAGCCCCAGCCCGACCTGGATCCCCGCTGGCAACACGGCGGCCCGGTTGCTCGCCGAGGAGATCGGCGGTACGCCCGGCGGCTCGCTCACCGAACCGTTCGACATCCCGATCACCGCGCACATCCTGGGCGGGGCGGTGATCGGCGCCACCCCGGCCGACGGGGTGATCGACCCCTGGCACCGGGTGTACGGGCACCCTGGCCTGCACGTCGTCGACGGCGCGGCGGTCTCGGCCAACCTCGGCGTGAACCCGTCGTTGACGATCACCGCCCAGGCCGAGCGGGCGATGTCCTTCTGGCCCAACCGGGGCGAGGAGGACCCGCGCCCGCCGCTCGGGTCCGCGTACCGTCGGCTGACACCAGTGCCCCCGCACCACCCGGCGGTGCCGGCGGACGCCCCGGGCGCGCTGCGTCGGTGAGCCCGGGCCGGCCGGCGGGCGAGCCGGTGCCGGGCGCGGCCGTGACTGTCGGTAGGCTTTGCGCACATGAGCCTGCCTCGCCCCGTCCTCGTGGTGGACTTCGGAGCCCAGTACGCCCAGCTCATCGCGCGCCGGGTCCGCGAGGCGAAGGTCTACTCCGAGATCGTGCCGCACTCGATGCCGATCGCCGAGATGCTGGCGAAGAACCCCGCCGCGATCATCCTCTCCGGTGGCCCGGCCAGCGTCTACGCGCCGGACGCCCCGCAGATCGACGCGGGCGTGTTCAGCGCCGACGTGCCGGTCTTCGGCATCTGCTACGGCTTCCAGGCGATGGCCCAGGCGCTCGGTGGCACGGTGGCGAGGACCGGCAACCGTGAGTACGGTGGCACGCCGCTGCGACCCCGCCTGCTCGATCCGGGTGTGCTGCTGCGCGACCTGCCGGCGGACCTGCCGGTCTGGATGAGCCACGGTGACGCCGTGACCGAGGCGCCCGAGGGCTTCACGGTGACCGCCGAGTCGGCCGGCGCTCCGGTGGCCGCCTTCGAGGACCTGGCCGGGCGGCGGGCCGGCGTGCAGTTCCACCCGGAGGTCGGGCACACAGCGCACGGCCAGGAGATGCTCACCCGCTTCCTGTACGACATCGCCGGCATCGAGCCGACCTGGACGCCCGAGAACATCATCGACGAGCAGGTTGCCCGGATCCGCGCCCAGGTGGGCGACAAGGAGGTCATCTGCGGCCTGTCCGGCGGGGTGGACTCCGCGGTCGCCGCCGCGCTCGTGCACAAGGCGGTCGGTGATCAGCTCACCTGCGTCTTCGTCGACCACGGTCTACTGCGCGCGGGCGAGGCCGAGCAGGTGGAGAAGGACTACGTAGCGGCCACCGGCATCAAGCTGAAGGTGGTCGACGCCACCGACCGGTTCCTCGGCGCGCTGGCCGACGTGACCGACCCGGAGCAGAAGCGCAAGATCATCGGTCGGGAGTTCATCCGGGTCTTCGAGGCCGCCGCCCGCGAGATCGCCTCACACGGCGACGTGGAGTTCCTCGTTCAGGGCACCCTCTACCCCGACGTGGTGGAGTCTGGCGGCGGCACCGGCACCGCCAACATCAAGAGTCACCACAACGTCGGCGGGCTGCCGGAGGACCTGAAGTTCGCGCTCGTCGAGCCGCTGCGCACCCTGTTCAAGGACGAGGTCCGCGCGCTCGGCCTCCAGTTGGGCCTGCCCGAGGCGATGGTCTGGCGGCACCCGTTCCCCGGCCCCGGCCTGGCCATCCGGATCATCGGCGCGGTCAACCAGGAACGCCTCGACCTGCTCCGCCAGGCCGACCTGATCGCCCGCGAGGAGTTGACCGCAGCCGGCCTGGACCGGGGCGTCTGGCAGTTCCCGGTGGTGCTGCTCGCCGACGTGCGCAGTGTCGGTGTGCAGGGAGACGGGCGCAGCTACGGGCATCCCGTGGTGCTGCGCCCGGTCTCCAGCGAGGACGCGATGACCGCCGACTGGTCCCGGCTGCCCTACGAGGTCGTCGCCCGGATCTCCACCCGGATCACCAACGAGGTGGCCGAGGTCAACCGGGTGGTGCTGGACGTGACAAGCAAGCCGCCGGGCACCATCGAGTGGGAGTGAGCCGGCCTCACGCGGCCGGCGGCGGGCTGGACGGCGTCGTCGGCGGGTAGGGCGGCGTCGGGGCGTACCCGGGGGCAGGCCCGGCGGTCGGCGGTGGGCCGGCGTGCGGCGCGACGCCCGCGGCGTGCGGCCAGGCCGGCGCGCCGGTGGGCTCCTCGGGCATCAGGAACCACATGATCGGGTACGCGAGCAGCGCGAGCCCGCCGGTGAGCAGGCCGGTGACCGCGAAGGCCACCCGGACCACTGTGGGGTCGACCGCGAAGTAGCGGCCGACGCCGCTCGCGACCCCCGCGACCATGCGGTCGGTGGTGGGTCGACGGAGCTGCTTGTACGGGGCGTGGGGAGCGGTGGTCGATGTCATGCCTCCACGGTCCGCGCCGGGGCCCGTCCCGCCCTCGGTGACCGCCCGGATCCTTACCCTGACCGATCCCTGATTGAGGCCAGACAGTCAGGAATCCGACTCTTTTCCGTTCCGGTAACCCGGCCCGGGGAGAATTTGCTTCCGTGACCACCTTGCTCAAGCCGCTCCGCAGGATCGCGGCATACGCAGTTTGTGCTGATTCAAGCGGCCGCGTCTTGCTGGTCCGCGCATCGGAGCACTCCGGCACCCCCGGGGCGTGGTCGCTGCCCGGCGGGGCCGTCGACCACGGTGAGGACCCGAACCACACTGTCGTTCGGGAAACCGCCGCCGAGACCGGCCTCTCCGTCGCCGTCTCCGGCCTCGCCGACGTGCTCGCCGACATGCGGGCACTCCCGGACCGGGGCATCACCATCCACACCGACCGGCTGATCTACCGGGTCGCGGTCCGCGGCGGCACCCTCGCCGACCGGGTCGGCGAACGCCCCACCGACCTGGCCCGCTGGTACACCCTCGACGAGGCACGCGAACTGCCGCTGCGCTCGTTCACCGCACGCGCCCTCGGGCTGCCCGCCTCCTCGGCCGACGTGGTGCCCGACGAGGCACCCGAGTTCCCCTCCTTCTACGCCGTGCCCGGCCCCGACGGGCTGCACCGGGCCCAGCGTTTCGCCGCGTACGCGGTCTGCACCGACCCCGCCGGCCGGGTGCTGCTCACCCGCATCTCCGACGGCTACCCGGGCGCCGGCTGCTGGCACCTGCCCGGCGGCGGCACCGACTACGGCGAGCAGCCCGGCGCGGCACTCATCCGCGAACTGGTCGAGGAGACCGGCCAGGCCGGCCGCCTTGTCGAGCTGCTCGGGGTGGCCAGCCACCGCGACGCCGCCTCGCTCGGCCCCGAGGGCTACCCGATCGACTGGCACGGCGTACGCGCCTTCTACCGCGTCGTCGTCGACCAGCCCAACCCACTGACCGTGGCCGACGTGGGCGGCTCCACCTGCGAGGCCCGCTGGTTCGGCCGCGAGGAGTTGGGCGCGCTCCCCACCGACCGCCTCACCGAGGTCACCGCCGAAGCGGTCCAGGCGGCCCAGCTCACCTGACCCCGCAGCCCCTCCCAGCGTCGATCATGAAGTTGTTGCCAGGACGCGCCGAGTTGGATGGCAATAACCTCATGATCGACGGACGGGTCGACCGGGTCGGTCGGCCGGCGGTTGGTGGGGGAGCGGAGTGGGCGGGATGGAGCTTGCGCGGCGCGTTGGTGGCTACGGGATCTTGTGGGACTCGGGCCGGCTGCTGGTGGTGCGGGACGGGGTCGGGGGTGAGTTCCCGGGGATCTGGCGGCTGCCCGGTGGCGCGGTGGCGCACGCCGAGCACCCGGAGCGCGCCCTGGTCCGGGCGGTCGCCGAGCAGACCGGGCTGACGGTGACAGTCGGCCGGCTGCGCGCGGCGGTCGCCGACGTGGTCGCCGGTCCGGAGGACGACGTCTCGCTGCACACCGATCGGCTCCTGTTCGAGCTCGGAGCGCATGACGGCACACCGCGCGAGGCGGGCGGCGGCCCGGTCGACCGGGTGCGCTGGCTCACCCTGGCCGAGGCGGCGGGGGTGCCGCTGACGCCGTTCACCGCCCGGATGCTCGGCCTGCCGGTCACCCCACTGCCGCCCGGAACGCAGCGGTCGCGGGTGGCGCTGCCGCCGTCGCATCCCGATCAGAGGCTGCGCTTCGGGGCGTACGGGCTGGTCACCGACCCGGCTGGGCGGATCCTGCTCACCGAGATCGCGGCCGGTTATCCGGGGGCCGGCCTGTGGCACCTCCCCGGCGGTGGGACCGATCATGGCGAGCAGCCGGCCACCGGTCTGCTGCGGGAACTCATCGAGGAGGGTGGTCAGCGGGGCCGGGTGGGGGAGATCCTCGGGGTGAACAACCTGCACAACCCCGCCGCGCTCGGCCCGGAGGGCCGGCCGCTGGACTGGCACGGCGTACGGGTGGTCTATCGGGTGCTCGTGGACGCGCCCACCGATGCGGTGGTCACCGAATCCACCGGAGGTTCGACGGCGCGGGCCGGCTGGTTCACCCGGGAGCAGGCCCTCGACCTGCCGCTCACTGACATCGCTGCCTCGGCAATCGGACAGCGTGGCCGATAGCACCGCGCTCGACGAGCCGACCTGGTGACCCTCCGGTACAGTCAATGGCGGGAATGATGGAGGAAACGGGCGATGAAGCCCGGGATGGGAATAAGCGAGCGGTTCGCGCGGTTTAGACCAGATATAAGTACCGCCGGCAGCTATCGCCAAGCCATGTTCCCCTATGCGATGGTGTACTCCGCGCAAGAGGCTGCCGGGCCACACGGTCCGGCACGAGACAGCCGGACACCCGCCCCGCGGCGGCTAGCCGATCCGGTGATGGAGGAAACGTGCCGAGAGCCCCATGGCGCCGGCGTCGTACTACTGACAGTCCGCGCCCCGCAGGGCGTCGCTGGGCGGGCCCGTTGCGCCGCAGCAGCACATTCGCCCGCCAGGTGCTGTTGGTCCGGGTGGGTCGCCGTGACGGCGACCTGCACGCGACCGACCTGACCCCGACCGAGCACCGCTACGCCGACCGGCAGCGCCGCCGCTACGGCCTGGACCGGCTCAGCCGGCCGGCTCCGGGCGCCAGCCGAGCGGAGATCGAAGCGATCATGCCGGTCAGTCCGGCGATGCCGCCCGTGGCGCACGTCGACGAGGCGTCGTCGCATTCGATCCCGCTGCTCCCCGGTGAGCGCACCGTCGCCCGCCGGATGAAGTTCGGTCTGGTGAACGCCTGCACGCTGGCGAGCCTGATGCTCGGCATGCTGGCCATCTTCCTGGCCATGCAGAACGAGGTTCGGATCGCCGCACTCTGCCTGATCGCCTGCGTCGCCTTCGACGGCCTGGACGGCGCACTGGCCCGGCGGCTGGGCGTCGCCAGCCCGTTCGGCGCACAGATGGACTCCCTGGCCGACATGTGCTCGTTCGGCCTCGCCGCGCCGGTGGTGGTCTACGCCTCGCTCGCCGGTTCCGTCTCCACGGCCGCGGCGGCGGTGGCGTGCGCCCTGGTCGCGGCCTGCGCCGCGATCCGACTGGCCCGCTTCAACGTCTCGCCGAAGGACGGCCGGTTCTTCTGCGGCGTGCCCACCACGATGGCGGCCGCGGTGCTCGCCGTGACGGTGGCGATCGGTCTGCCCGTGCCCGGTGCCGTGCTTGTCGCGGGTGTCGCGCTGCTCGCCTTCGCGATGGTGTCGAGCTTCCCGTACGCCAAACTCGCCCGACTGGTGAAGCTGCCGCCGTGGCTGTGGCTGGCCCCGGTGATCGGCGCACTTGTCGACATCCGGCTCACGTTCGCGCTGATCGTGGTGGGCTACCTGGTCAGCGGTCCGGTGCTCTGGCTGCGGCAACGTCGTACCGCCTGATCCGTCCGTAACGAGAACGGGGCGCCGCTGACCGCGGCGCCCCGTTCGCACGTTCCGGGTCAGCGCCAGCGGGCGATGACAGTGGACCCGCCCACCACCTTGTCGCCCGGCCCGACCAACGGGTCCGCGGCGTCGGCCGGCAGGTAGACGTCGGTCCGTGAGCCGAAGCGGATCAGCCCGAAGCGCTCGCCCTTGGCCAACAGCGCGCCGATCGGCGCTCGCTGCACGATCCGACGGGCGATCAACCCGGTGCGCTGCGCGACCACCACAGTGCCGCGAGCGGTGTCCAGCACCGTGTACGCGGCCACGTTGTGTTCGGCGTCCGGCTTCATCGCGTTGACGAAGCCGCCGTCGGCGACGAAGTAGTCCACCACCTTGCCCGCGACCGGGGAACGGTTGACGTGCACGTCGAGCACCGACAGGAAAACCGCGACCCGCAGCCACTCGCCGTCGCCGAAGCGCTCGTCGTGCAGTCGCTGCACCGACAGGACCTTGCCGTCGGCGCTGGCGACCACAGCTGTCGGATCCTCCGGTACGTCGCGCTCCGGGTCCCGGAAGAACGCGGCGACCGGCCCGGCGGCCAGCGCCGGCAACAGCCAGAGCTTCGACGACGGGCGGGCAACCCGGGCCAGCGCCGCGAGGCCAAGCGTGATGCCGGCGGCGGCCACCCCGTTGGAGTCGATGTGCATGCCACGGGTCAGCGGCACGCTCGATGGCCGGTACGCGGGCGCGAGCCGCTCCGCCGTGGCGGGGCTCGCCGGGGTGAAGCGCAGTCGGTAGACCCGCACCGGTGGCGAGTTGCGCAGCACCAGATCGGCGCCGATGCCGTAGAGGGCGTCCTGGCGGGCCAACTCGGCGGCAGCCCCGGTGGTCCGGCCGGGCGTGGCGGTGGTCGCCACGCTCAGGACCGCACCGTCGGACAGGTATTTGGTCAAACCCTCGATGGCACTGCGGGTCTCCTCGGCGGTGCCGCTGAACACCTCGCCGGCGATGACGACCCGGGCGGCTTCCGCCTCGGCCAGGGAGTCGACGACCCCCACCCGGTCGGCGACCCAGCGGCCCTGGGCGTTGACGTGCTCGCGGAGCGCGGTGGCGCCGAACGGCTCGGCGGGCACCACGGAGAGCCGGTCACCGGGGAGCAGCGCCTCGATCGCCGCGGCCAGCACCGCGGACTCCGGGCCCACCCCGACCAGCAGGGCGGCCTTGGGCTCGTTGATCCGGGCCAGCTCGGCGACGAGGGTACGGGCGGCTCGCTCGCCGATGCGGACCGGACCGGATCGGCCGGTCGTACGCACGGCGGGGGACTGGGTCATGTCGGGCGGGCTCCTGACGGGGGTAGAGAGGGGAATCGCGGCGGGACCGCCATGGCGGGACGGGCCGGCCGGCGGAGGCGAAATCTCCACCAGCCAGCATATGCGTCCGTCCCGACCAGTGGCACCGCCGTGGTGGTGGAGCCGGCCGAGGCCGGGCTGCGCCCGAGGTCAGGCCTCTCCCCGCCGACCCTCCCGCTCGTCACCCGGGCGGTCGCCGACCGCCTCGGCCGGATGGTCGGGCCGGGTCGGCTCCGGCTTGCTTGGCACCCGACCGCCGAGCGGAAGCGTCGGCTCGTCGGGCTGGCCGCTCTCCGGCTCCGCCGGCGAGTGGGCCAGCCAGGCCGGGTGGATCACGTCGGTGGGAGCGGCCTCCGGTGCTCGTACCTCGGTGGTGGCCGTCTCCGGGGTCGCTGCCGTTGGCGAAGCGTCCCAGGTGGAACGGTCGGCCTCCCAGACCGGCAGTGCCGCACCGGAGGTCGGCATCCCGGAAACCGGAGCGGACGCGCCGGAGCCGGGCGCGGCGGCCACTGTCGCACCGACCTCGGTGGCCTGCTCCGGCTGGCCCGACCGACCCGAGCGCAGTGCGCCGACCAGCCCGAAGACCCCGATCAGGATGAGTGCGCCGGCCAGGAACCAACCGACCGCCGGCAGCGCGAACCCGAGCAGCTGAGCGAGCAGCCACCAGGCCGACAGGGCCAGGAACACGAGCCCGAAGGCGAACGACACCAGATCCGTGCGGTGAGCCTTCACCGGGTCACCTCCAGGTTGCCCGCGTTGACATGGATGTACAGGCGCAGCTTGCCGCCGCCGGCACCGTCGGCACCGAGATCGGTGGTCTCCTGCAGGCGGCCGTCCAGCCCGCCCGAACGGTTGCCGAAGATGGTGGCGTCGCCCGCGTTGACGTCGGCCACCGTGGTGACGTCCACGTTCGGCGGGACGACAACTGTCGCCTTGCCGAAGTTGATGGCCACCGTCACCTGGCTGTCCCGTTTCGCGAAATCGATCCCACGCAGGTCGAGTACGGCGTCACCGAAGCTGTTCTCGTACCTGTCGGCCAGGTCGCGGTAGTCCGTCGGCGCCCAGGTCACCGCCCCGTCGACCCCGCGGATGCGGTCGTAGGACTCGGCGACCGTCGCCGTGCCCAACGCCGCCGCGGTCACCAGACCGAGCGCGATGAGCCAGCGGGCCCGCCCGAACCAGGTGCCGACCAGCAGCCCCAGCCCGATGGTGGCAAGCGCGGCCGCGAAGTACGCCGAGGCGCTGATGGCGAAGACGTCGAGCAGGTCGAGCAGGGCGACCAGACCGAGGACCAGGAAGATCAGGGAGAAGGTCACCGCGCCGAGCGGGGACCGTTCCTTGGGGCGCTTCGGTGGCTTCGGCGGCTTCGGTGGACGGGACGTGGCCGGGGCTGGCGAGGCGTACGGGCCGTGCGGCGCGAACGGGGGGCGGTAGCCGGACGCCGGGGCGGCACTCGGATAGCCGGCCGGGCCGGTGGCCGGGCTGGTCACCGGTGCCGACGGCCACCCGGCGGTGGGCTGGTTGCTGCCCGGCCAGCCGGTGGCGGGTGCCGGCCAGCCCGCTCCCACGGTCGTCGGGTCAGCCGGTTGCCCGGACACCGGGCCCGGCCCGGAGACCGGCTGCGCGGTGGCGGTCGGCGGCAGGTCGTACGTCGAGGTGGTGACGGTGGGCGGTCGCCCCGCGGTCGCGGTGGCGTACGCCGGGGCCCCACCGGCCATCGGTGCCGTCACCGGTGGGACGGTTGGCGGTGCCCCGCCGTACGACGGCGCGGGCCAGGTCACCGGTGGGACCGGGCCGGGCGGGTTACCGGTCGGTGCCGGCCCGGCCGGGGTGCCCGGCTGCGGGCCGCGGTTGTCCCGGTTGAGCAGCAGCGCGCCGGCGACCAGGATGGCCGCGCCGAGCAGCACCGCGCGGAAGGCGTCGGTGACGATGTAGCCGAAGCTTGCCGCGACCAGGATGCCCAGGACGATGACGGTCACCGGCGACATGCTGGAGCGACCGCGACCGAGCATGGACTCGATCGGGGACGCGGTGTCGCCCTCGTTCGGGATGATCAACCAGGCGGCGACGTACACCAGGATGCCGATGCCACCGAAGAACCCGAGCACCGCGAGCAGCACCCGCCAGAGCACCGGGTCGGTGTTCGTGGCCCGCCCGATCGCCGCGCAGACGCCGGCCAGATACCGCCCCTCGCGTGGCCGGACCAACCCGTACCGCGAGGTGAAGCCGGCGCCGAGCGGCGGTGGCGGCGCGGACGGACCCGGACCACCCGGCCCGGGTGGCGTGCCGGCGGCTCCGTAGCCGGCGCCGGCCGCGAACCCCGGCCCGGGACCCCCGGTGGGCGGCGGGTAGCCGCCGGCCGGATCGGCTGGTGTGTCGCCGCTCGCGGGGCCGTGGCCGGTGGGCGGACCGAACGGGCGGGGCTCGGTCCATTCGGCGGGCGTCGTGGCTGGTGGGGGCGGTGCTGAACCACCCGGCTCGGCCGACCCCGGTCGGGGCGGCGGGGCAGCTTCCTCGGTCATGCTTCGATCCTGCTGCCAGGTGAGCCCGAGCGACCTCAGGACCCGACCCTGACCCCACCCTGAGATCCGGCGGCCGGAAATGTCGGGGGCGTCCCCGTGGTCGTCGACGCCGCAGCGTGTGACGATCAGATCACCGACCTCCACCACACCCGCCACCGTGACCAGGGAGCCTCCGATCAGCACCGTGATTCCGCCCCCGCGCCTCTACCGCGCCCCCGAGCACCGGATGGCCGCCGGCGTCGCTGCCGGTATCGCCGACCATCTCGGCATCTCGGTGCTGCGGGTGCGCGTCGCGTTCATGGTGCTGCTCGGCCTGAGCGGGCTCGGCCTGCTGCTCTACGCGGCCTTCTGGGCGGTGGTGCCGTTGCGACCCGGTGACACAGCGGTGCCGCCCCGACGCGATGTCGCCCAACTCCTGCCGTTCGTGGGGATCGGGCTCGGTGTCCTGTTGATCCAGGTGATGGTCTTCGACTCGGTCGGCGCGGCCGGCACCGCCGGTTGGCTGGTGGCCATCATCGCCGTCGGCGCCGGGGTCATCTGGCACCAGTCCGCACCGGAGCGGCGGCGGCAGTGGGGCAACGCGATGCCGGTGCCCTGGCTCGGCGCGGTCGTCGAGGAGAGTGACCGGCGGGCGTTCGTGCTCCGGTTCATCGGCGGCGGGGTTCTCGTCGCGGTCGGCATCATCGGCGTCGCGGCGGTCTACTCGCCGGCTCAGAACTTCGACGCGGTGATCAATGGTGTGATCTTCGCGCTGGTCGGGCTGGCGGGGGTCGGCGTGGTCGCCGCGCCAGTGCTCTGGCGGACGTACAACCAGCTCCGCTCGGAGCGCGAGGGGCGCATCCGTGAGCAGGAGCGGGCCGAGTTGGCCGCCATGGTGCACGACCAGGTGCTGCACACCCTGGCCCTGATCCAGCGCAACGCCAGCGACGTCAAGATGGTGCAGCGGCTGGCCAGAGGGCAGGAGCGTTCGCTGCGCAACTGGCTGTACAAGCCGACCGCGTCACCGAGCGAGCGCTTCGCCGCGGCGCTGGAGCAGGCCGCCGCCGAGGTCGAGGACACCTACGCGATCACCGTGGAGGCGGTCGTGGTGGGGGACCGCGAGACCGACGAGAAGGTCGGCGCGCTTGTCGCGGCCGCCCGGGAGGCGCTTGTGAACGCGGCCCGGCACGCCGGCGTGCAGACCGTGTCGCTCTACGCCGAGGTGGAGCCCGAACAGGTAAGCGTCTTCATCCGGGACCGGGGCAAGGGCTTCGATCCGGATACCGTGGAGGATCATCGGCACGGCGTACGCGGCTCGATCGTCGGGCGGATGAAGCGGCACGGCGGACGGGCCGAGATCCGGTCCGGACCGGGGGAGGGGACCGAGGTCCGGTTGATACTGCCGATCTCCCGGGACTCGTCCGCAACGGAGAGGAACAGATGACCATGGCCGAGCAGTCGACCGAGCACCTCGACCCGGCGGATGCCCGCCCCGAGCGGCTCCGGGTGTTCCTGGTGGACGACCACGCCATGTTCCGGGCCGGGGTGCGCGCGGAGTTGGGCGCCCACGTCGAGGTGGTGGGCGAGGCGAGCACCGTGACCGAGGCGGTCACCCGGATCGCGGCGGTCGGCCCGGACGTGGTGCTGCTCGACGTGCACATGCCCGACGGCGGTGGCCGCGCGGTGCTGGAGGCGATGCGGCGTACCCACCCGCAGGTCAAGTTCCTGGCGTTGAGCGTTTCCGACGCGGCGGAGGACGTGATCGGGTTGATCCGGGCCGGGGCGCGGGGGTACGTGACGAAGACCATCTCCCCGGATGAGCTGGCCGCGGCGATTCGACGGGTGGCGGACGGGGACGCCGTGTTCAGCCCACGGCTGGCCGGTTTCGTGCTCGACGCCTTCGCGGCCCGACCGGACGCCCCGGTGGCCGACCCGGAGCTGGACCAGCTCACCAACCGTGAGCGGGAGGTGTTGCGCCTGTTGGCCCGGGGGTACGCGTACAAGGAGATCGCCAAGGAGCTGTTCATCTCCATCAAGACGGTGGAGACGCACGTGTCGAACGTGCTCCGCAAACTTCAGATGTCCAACCGCTACGAACTCTCCCGCTGGGCGGCGGATCGCCGACTGGTGTGACAGCGTCGCCGGGCCGAGGATCAGACGAACGATCTCCGCGCCCTCGTCCACCCAGCCGGTGATCGTGCCCGTGCAGCCGTAGTCGACCTGTCCGGATGGGTCGAAATGTGAGCCGTGTTGGACGTCCTATTGGGCAGAGGTGGGTCCGGAGCCTGAGTGCGGGCCGAGACCACATCTGCGGGCGACGCAACGTATTTCCTGCTCAGTGCAGCCCGTGTCGACCGTTTTATGATCATTTTTCAAGTATCGGCAACATGGCGGGCAACTAACGGCTTGATAACGGCACCTTCACGGAAGAGGCCAGTTGGTGTCACAGTGGCAGCACCTCACCATCGGTGTGTGGCACTCCGTACGGCCCATGACCATGTCCCCGCCCGTCGTGGCGGTTCGTGGCCGTGCCTCCTGCGTCGTGTCGCGCCTCGTTGGCGGGGGAGCCCGGCGGATCGGAACATCAGGGGTGTCCCCAACTTCCCTGTGGTCCCGGCGACCCGCGCCCCGGGGTGGTCGGGCGGTGTCACCCCCAAACGTGCGTGAAACCCACGACGGAACCTGGTTAGAAAGAGGAGGCCCCTCGGAATGAGAGTCTCGAAGCGGGCGACGAGCGCGATCGCGCTCAGCGCGGCTGCCGCGCTTGTCGCGAGCGGTTGCTCGAGTGGTGGCGAAGGTGAGACCGCCGCCAGCGGCGACGGCGCGATCGTCATCCACGGTGTCCAGCCGGAGAACCCGCTGGTCCCGGCGAACACCACGGAGACCGGCGGCGGCAAGATCGTCGACTGGCTGTGGACCGGCCTGGTCGAGTACCCGAACGATGGTGGGGCCCCGCGGAACGCGCTTGCGGAGTCCATCAACACCACGGACTCCAAGGTCTTCACGATCAAGATCAAGAAGGGTACCAAGTTCCACGACGGTACCGAGGTGAAGGCGAAGAACTTCGTCGACGCCTGGAACTGGGCCGCCTACTCGCCGAACGGCGCGCAGAACGGCAGCTTCTTCTCTGACATCCAGGGCTTCGACCAGACCTACACCAGTGACCCGGATGGCCCGGACGGCCCGAAGAAGGCCCCGGCGCCGACCGCTGAGAAGCTGTCCGGCCTGAAGGTCATCGACGAGCAGACCTTCGAGGTCACCCTGTCCGCGCCGACCGCGGTCTTCCCGACCAAGCTCGGCTACAGCGCCTTCGTGCCGCTGCCGGACGCCTTCTTCACCCAGAAGCCCGAGGAGTTCGGCAAGAACCCGATCGGCAACGGCCCGGTGAAGTTCGTGTCGTGGCAGGACAACGTGCTCATCAAGCTGACCCGCTTCGATGACTACAACCTGCGCGACAAGATGAAGATCAAGGACGTCGACGTCAAGCTGTACCAGGACGAGACGGCCGCCTACAACGACGTGCTGGCCAACAACCTGGACTTCCTGGAGTCGCTCCCGACCTCGGCGCTCGCCGGCGACAAGTGGAAGACCGACCTCGGCGAGCGGGGCCGGAACACCGTCACGCCGACGACCGCGCTGATCGCCTTCCCGATCTACGACAAGCGCTTCCAGAACCCGAAGCTGCGTCGTGCCGTGTCGCTGGCGATCAACCGGCAGGAGATCTCGGACAAGATCTTCTTCGGTACCCGCAAGCCGGCCGACAGCTGGGCGAACCCGCTGACCCCGGGCGCGAAGCCGGGCAACTGCACCGCCTGCAAGTTCGACGTGGAGACCGCCCGCACCCTGCTGGCCGAGGCCGGTGGCTTCTCCGGTGAGATGGTCTTCTACTACAACTCGGACTCCAGCCACAAGGACTGGATGGACGCCGTTGCGCAGCAGGTCAAGACCAACCTGGGCATCAACGCTCGGGCCGAGGGCATGCCGACCTTCGCGGTCTTCCGCCAGAACGTCAACGCCCACTCGATGAAGGGCCCGTACCGCGCTGCCTGGCAGCAGGACTACCCGGACGTCGAGAACTGGATCAACCCGCTCTACGTGACGAATGGTTCCTCGAACGACGGCCTGTACAGCAGCCCTGAGGTGGACACCCTGGCCAAGCAGGCCGGCTCCGCGCCGAGCCTGGAGGCCTCGCACGAGGCGTTCACCAAGGCCGTCGAGAAGATCGACCAGGACGTCCCGAGCATCCCGATCTACTTCTACGGCCAGCAGTCCGGCCACTCGGAGAAGATCAAGAAGCTCGAGCTGAACAACGTCGGCGAACTCGACATCACCTCGGTCGAGCTCTGATCCGAACGGTCTGACCCCGGGTCGGGCTCGCCACATCCGGTGAGCCCGACCCGGGGCCGTTCCGCGAGTGGGTGTCACAGCACGCCACTCGCCACGTTGTCACCACCGTGTCGGCCGTCCGACGCGCCCCCTGTCTGGAGGACCACCCCATGGGCCGTTATTTGTTGAGACGGCTGCTCCAACTCGTGCCGGTCTTCATCGGCTCGACGTTCCTGATCTACTGGCTCGTCTGGGCCGTGCCGGGCGATCCGTTCGCCGGCAAGTGCGGCGAGCGCCGCTGCCCGGACCAGTACATCGCGTTCATGACCGAGAAGTACCACCTGGACCAGAACGTCTTCGTGCAGTACTTCAACTACATGAAGAACCTGCTCCAGGGTGACTTCGGGCAGACGTTCTCCCAGCGCGACATCGGCGGCATCATCGCCACGGCGTACCCCAACACCCTGAAGCTGGCCCTGGTCGCGCTCGCCATCGAGGCTGTCATCGGCCTCGGTGCCGGCATCCTGACCGGCCTGCGCCGCAACGGTTTTCTGGACAACCTCGTCCTGGTCTCCACGCTCTTCCTGCTCGCGCTGCCGGTGTTCGTGGTCGGCTTCGTGCTGCAGTGGCTGCTGGGCGTGCAGTGGGGCATCATCAAGCCGACCGTCTCCTCGGAGATGCGGTGGTCCGAGCTGATCGTGCCGGGCTTCGTGCTCGGTAGCGCCTCGGTGGCGTACATCGCCCGGGTGGCCCGAACGAGCATCGCGGAGAACCGCCGGGCCGACTACGTGCGCACCGCCATCGCCAAGGGCCTGCCGATGCGGCGGGTCGTGGGCATCCACCTGCTGCGCAACTCGCTCATTCCGGTGGTCACCCTGCTCGGCACCGACCTCGGTGCCCTGATGGGCGGCGCGATCGTCACGGAGGGCATCTTCGGCATCAACGGTATCGGTCGCGAGGTCTACCGCGCGATCATTACCAAGGAGAGCGCTACCGTGGTAGGGATCGTGGTCGTCCTGGTGCTGGTCTATCTCCTGATGAACCTGCTGGTTGACCTGCTCTACGCCGCACTGGACCCGAGGATCCGCTATGAGTGACCCGAGTACCGCATCGATCGTCAGCACCCCCGCCGCGCACCCGACCGACTCTCCCGCCCCCGCCACCGCGGGCATGCCGCAGAGCAACGAGAAGCCCCGCGGCCTGCTCGGTGACGCCTGGCGCGACCTTCGGCGTAAGCCGCTGTTCTGGATCTCGGCCACCCTTATCGTCTTCTTCCTGCTGATGGCGGCCTTCCCGGCGCTGTTCGCGCCGGGCGACGCGGTCAACGGATCGCTGTCCCGCAGCCTCAACAAGCCGTCCGCCGAGGGGTGGTTCGGTTACGACGTGCAGGGCCGAGACGTCTACGCCCGGGTCATCTACGGTGCGCGGGCGTCCATCATCGTGGCCCTGCTCTCCGTGGTCGGCACCCTGCTCGTGGGCGGTGCGATGGGCGTCATCTCCGGTTACCGCGGTGGCTGGGTGGACGCTCTGCTCAGCCGGATCGCCGACGTGTTCTTCGGTGTGCCCTTCGTCCTCGGCGCAATCGTCATCCTCACCACGTTCAACGGTTCGGGTTCCGGCAACGGCAAGGCCAAGATCATGGGCCTGGTGATCGCTTCGCTTATCGTGCTGAGCTGGCCGGTCGTGATGCGGTTGATGCGCTCGTCGGTGCTGTCCACCAAGGAGGCCGACTACATCGTCGCGGCGCGCGCACTGGGTGCCGGCAGCGGACGGATCATCCTCAAGCACCTGCTGCCGAACTGTCTGGCCCCGCTGCTGGTCTACGGCACGATCATGGTCGGCTCGTTCATCGGCGCCGAGGCCACCCTGTCCTTCCTGGGTGTCGGCCTCAAGTCTCCGGTGGTGTCCTGGGGCATCATGATCAGCGAGGGCAAGGATTTCATCCGGGTCGCGCCAGGGCTGGTGTTCTTCCCCGCCGCATTCCTCGTCGCCGCAGTACTGAGCTTCGTGATGCTCGGTGAGGCGGTCCGCGAGGCCCTCGATCCGAAACTCCGCTAGGGGAGATCCAGTGTCCGACATTCTCGTGTCCGAGCAGTCCGCGCCGGGATCCGGCGGGTCCGGACGTCCCTCCGGCCGGCTGCTCGAGGTCGACGACCTGCGGGTGGAGTTCCGCACCCGGGACGGCGTCGCAAAGGTCATCAACGGGGTCACCTACCACGTCGACGCGGGGGAGACCCTCGCCGTGCTCGGCGAGTCCGGCTCCGGCAAGAGCGTCACCGCGCAGACCATCATGGGCATCCTCGACACGCCGCCCGGCTTCGTCACCGGCGGTCAGGTGCGCTTCAACGGCAAGGACATGCTCCGCATGTCCGACGAGGAGCGTCGTCGCATCCGTGGCGAGGGCATCGCGATGATCTTCCAGGACGCGCTCTCCGCGCTGAACCCCGTCTTCACCGTCGGGTTCCAGATCGCCGAGCAGTTCCGGGTCCGGCGGGGCCTGGGTCGCGCCGAGGCCAAGAAGCGCGCGATCGAGATGCTCGACCAGGTCAAGATCCCGAACGCCAAGGGCCGCTTCAACAACTACCCACACCAGTTCTCCGGTGGCATGCGGCAACGCGCGATGATCGCGATGTCGCTGGCGCTCGACCCGGAGGTGCTGATCGCGGACGAGCCGACCACCGCCCTCGACGTGACGGTGCAGGCCCAGATCATGGACCTGCTCGCCGAGCTCCAGCGTGAGCGGCAGATGGGCATGATCCTGATCACCCACGACCTCGGCGTGGTCGCCGACGTCGCGGACCGGATCGCGGTCATGTACGCGGGCCGGATCGTCGAGGAAGCCGACGTGTACGAGCTGTACGCCAAGCCGGCGCACCCGTACACCCTGGGTTTGATCGACTCGATTCCTCGCCTCGACGAGAAGGGGCAGCAGCTCCGGACGATCAAGGGCCTCCCGCCGAACCTGATGAACATCCCGCCGGGCTGCCCGTTCAACCCGCGGTGCCCGATGGCTCAGCCGGTGTGCCGGGAGAAGGTCCCGCCGCTGCTGCAGATCGGCCCCGCCCGGGCCAGCGCCTGCCACTTCGCCGAGGAACTGGTGAACCGTGTCTGAGAACATCCTCGAGGTCAATGACCTGGTCAAGCACTACCCCGTCACGCAGGGTGTGGTGTTCAAGAAGACCGTCGGTCAGGTCAAGGCGGTCGACGGCGTCTCGTTCGGTCTGCGCGCCGGCGAGACGCTCGGCGTGGTTGGCGAGTCCGGCTGCGGCAAGTCGACCCTCGCCCGGGTGCTGATGAACCTGGAGAAGCCGACCGCCGGCAACGTGGTCTACAAGGGCCAGGACATCTCCAAGCTCTCCGGTGGGGCGCTGCGACGCATGCGCCGGCAGATCCAGCTGGTCATGCAGGACCCGTACACCTCGCTGAACCCTCGGATGACAGTCGGCGACCTGCTCGGTGAGCCGTTCGAGATCCACCCGGAGGTGGCGCCGAAGGGCAGCCGCCGGGCCAAGGTGCGGGAACTGCTCGACCTGGTCGGGCTCAACCCGGAGCACATCAACAGGTACCCGCACCAGTTCTCCGGCGGTCAGCGGCAGCGCATCGGCATCGCCCGCGCCCTCGCCCTGCGGCCCGAGATCATCGTCTGCGACGAGCCGGTGTCGGCGCTCGACGTCTCCATCCAGGCCCAGGTGATGAACCTGCTGGAGCGGTTGCAGGGCGAGTTGGGGCTGTCGTACATCTTCATCGCCCACGACCTGTCCGTGGTCCGCCACCTGTCGGACCGGGTCGCGGTGATGTATCTCGGCAAGGTCGTCGAGATCGGCACCGAGGACGAGATCTACGAGCGGCCGACCCACCCGTACACCCAGGCTCTGCTGTCGGCGGTGCCGGTTCCGGACCCGACGCAGCGGAACAACAAGACGATCATCCGGCTCACCGGTGACGTGCCGTCGCCGATCAGCCCGCCTTCGGGCTGCCGGTTCCGGACCCGCTGCTGGAAGGCGCAGGACGTCTGCGCCGAGCAGGTCCCGCTGCTGGAGATCCGGCAGAGCTCGGACCACCCGAGCGCCTGCCACTTCGCGGAGCGGCGCGAGATCGTCGCCACCCACGAGGCCTGATTCACCCGTAACCGCCTGCCGACGTCAACGCGACGACGGCAGGCGGTTTCGGCTGTCTGTGACCCCCGGCCGCCTCCGTGCCGGCGCACGCCGACCGCCAGCCATCCCGCTCAGAGCGGGCCGCGGCCCGCGCGGAGCAACAGCAGGGCCAGTTGGGTGCCGTCGGCACCGAGTGCGGCCCGGAACCGCTCCAGGATCTTCCGCTCCCGGGAGAGCACCAGGCGCGTTCCGCCAGATGCCATCCGGGTCGCCCCGACCTCCTGGGACAACGCGGCGCGCTCCTGCCAGAGCGCGATCATCGCGTTGTCGATCTCGTCGATCCGTTCCCTGATCTGCACGATCCGCGCAGCGGCGGCTGGTTCCTCGGTGCCGGTCCGTGCCTCGACCGGCACGGCGTTGTCGACCGCCTCCGGTGCGGACACCGTCGGCTCGGTCCCGTTCGGCACGGGCTGCTCCGACTCGGGCCGGGTCGGGCTGCCGCTCTGCTCCATCACGTCTGTCATCATCGGGTACCTCTCGCACTGTGGTGCCCGGTGCCCGGAACCCGGGACAGAAAAAGCCCCGGACTCCAGGAGCCCGGGGCTTTTGCAGGTCTGAATCGATCAGGCGCGACCTACGGCAGCCGGACTCCCGGTGCCATAGTAAAAGTGGTAGCGCGCAGCGATCACGCTGACGAGTATGCCCACCTCGACACCGGCTGCGCAAGCATTCCCGCCCCTTGCTCGCGCCTCGGCCCAGCGGGCGGGGGAGTGTCCGACCGGCGGCATAGACTTGTCGGGCGATGCATCCTCTCTTCGACATTCCCGCGTCCCCGCCCGCGCCGGAATCCGCGCCGGCCCGCCCGCACCGACCCGGGCCAGCCCCCGTGCGCCTCGATCCGCAGCAGCTGCTCGCCGGGCTGAACGGGCCACAGCGCGACGCGGTCAGCCACGCCGGCTCGCCGCTGTTGATCGTGGCCGGCGCCGGATCCGGCAAGACCCGGGTGCTCACCCACCGGATCGCCTATCTGCTCGCCGCACGGGACGTCCATCCGGGGGAGATCATCGCGATCACCTTCACCAACAAGGCGGCCGGCGAGATGAAGGAGCGGGTCGCCGCGCTTGTCGGCCCCCGGGCGCGGCTGATGTGGGTGTCGACGTTCCACTCCGCGTGCGTCCGGATCCTGCGCGCCGAGCACGAGCACGCCGGCCTCAAGTCGACGTTCTCGATCTATGACGCGGACGACTCCCGCCGACTGATGCAGCTCGTGACCCGCGAGCTCGATCTCGACCCGAAGCGCTACCCGGCGCGCGGGCTGGCCGCCCAGGTCTCCAATCTCAAGAACGAGCTGGTCGACCCGGAGCAGTTCGCGGCGCGGGCCACCGGGCCCAACGAGCGGGCGTTGGCCGAGGCGTACACGCTCTACCAGCGTCGGCTGCGCGAGGCACACGCGCTCGACTTCGACGACCTGATCATGACGACGGTGCACCTGCTCCAGTCCCACCCGCACGTCGCGGAGAGCTACCGTCGGCGGTTCCGGCACGTGCTCGTGGACGAATACCAGGACACCAACCACGCCCAGTACGTGCTGATCAAGGAGCTGGTGTCCGGCACCGACGGGCTGGAGCCCGCCGAGCTGTGCGTGGTGGGCGACGCCGACCAGTCGATCTACGCGTTCCGGGGCGCGACGATCCGCAACATCCTGGAGTTCGAACGGGACTTCACGAACGCCCGGACGATCCTGCTCGAGCAGAACTACCGCTCCACCCAGACCATCCTCAACGCGGCGAACGCCGTGATCGACCGGAACACCTCCCGCAAGCCCAAGCGGCTGTGGAGCGAGGCCGGCAACGGCGAGCAGATCGTCGGCTACGTGGCCGACACCGAGCACGCCGAGGCCGACTGGGTGGGCCGGGAGATCGACCGGCTGGTCGACGCCGACGAGACCCGACCTGGCGACGTCGCGGTCTTCTACCGCACCAACGCCCAGTCCCGGGTGTTCGAAGAGGTGTTCATCCGGGTCGGCCTGCCCTACAAGGTGGTCGGCGGGGTGCGCTTCTACGAGCGCAAGGAGGTCCGCGACGCACTGGCGTACCTGCGCTCGGTGGTAAACGACGACGACACGGTGAGCCTGCGGCGGGTCCTCAACACCCCGCGCCGGGGGATCGGCGACCGCGCCGAGGCGTGCGTCGAGGCGCTGTCCAGCCGCGACCGGATCTCGTTCGGCGCGGCGCTGCGCCGGGCCCGGGAGGCACCGGGCATCTCCAGCCGGGCGGCGAACGGCATCGCCGACTTCGTGGCGCTGCTCGACAGCGCCCGGGAGCTGTCCGAGACCGGCACCCCGGAGGAGGTGCTGGAGGCGCTGCTGACCCGCTCCGGCTACCTCACCGAGCTGGAGGAGAGCCTGGACCCGCAGGACGCCGGCCGGGTGGACAACCTCCAGGAGTTGGTGAGCGTCGCCCGGGAGTACACCGAGCGGATCGAGGCGCTTGGCGAGGAGGGGGAGCGGGCCACCCTGGCCGGCTTCCTGGAGCAGGTGGCGCTTGTCGCCGACGCCGACCAGATCCCCTCCGACGATCCCGACCATCAGGGTGTGGTCACCCTGATGACGTTGCACACCGCCAAGGGGCTGGAGTTCCCGGTCGTCTTCCTGACCGGGCTGGAGGACGGCGTCTTCCCGCACCTGCGCTCGCTGGGCGACACCCGGGAGCTGGAGGAGGAGCGTCGGCTGGCGTACGTCGGCATCACCCGTGCCCGACAGCGGCTCTACCTCTCCCGCGCGGTGACCCGCTCGGCCTGGGGGCAGCCGTCCTACAACCCGCCGTCGCGGTTCCTGGAGGAGTTGCCGACCGAGCTTGTGCACTGGGAGCGCACCGAGGGGTCGTACACGTCGTGGGCCGGCGGGGGTGGCGGCGTCGGCGGCCGCGCGGACCGCGCGCCCGGCGCGCGTGGCACCTTCACCGGGGGTACGCCGAAGGCGGCCCAGTTGGCGCAGCGGCTCGGCGTGGACGCCAGCCGGCTGACCACGGCCAGTGAGCTGCCGCAGGGGCCGAAGGTGTCGGCCGGTGACCGGGTCAACCACCAGCGGTACGGGCTGGGGCGGGTGCTCGCCGTCGAGGGGCACGGCCCGGGTGCGCGGGCGCAGATCGACTTCGGCGACCAGACCATGTGGCTGGTGCTACGGCACGCCCCGGTCGACAAACTCTGACCCAGGCCCGCATTGTCGCCGACGGCGGCCGGCGCGGGCCTGAACGGCAGATGCCGGCGGGTCGGGCGGTGGACCGCGGCGCTCAGCTCCACGGTCCCCGCCCGCGCACTCAGCAGCCGAGATCCACGCCGTGCGCCCGCATGAACGGGGCCGGGTCGATCTGGTTCCACATGCCCTGGTGCACCTCGAAGTGCAGGTGCGGGCCGGTGGCGTCGCCGGTCGCGCCTTCGTAGCCGATGATCTGGCCGGCCTTGACCTTCTGCCCGACGGTGACCGCGATGCGGCTCTGGTGGGCGTAGTGGGTCAGGTACCCGGTGCCGTGGTCGATGAAGACGGAGTTGCCGTACCCGTCCGCGGCGTCACCGGCCTGGGTCACGGTGCCGGCGGCCGCGGCGCGGATCGGCGTACCGGAGGGCAGCGCCAGGTCGATGCCGGCGTGCAGGGTTCCCCAGCGCTGTCCGTAGCAGGAGGTGACCTCGGCGCCCGGCATCGGGTCGACCCAGGCGGGCGTGGGCTTGCTTGTCTTCTTCGGCTTGGGCTTGGCCTTCGCGGCGGCCGTCTTCGTGGGTGCCGGGCTGGCGCTCGTCACGGACGGGCTCGGCGTCGGGCTGGCTGCGGGGGTGACCGGCGTGCTCGCCTCGCGAGCGGAGCGGTCGGCCCGGTTGGCGGCCTCGTTGCGGGACTGCGCGTCGAGGGAGACGGCGGTGGGTGCCGGCTGGTCGGTGCCGGCGGTGGCGACGACGACGCCACCGAGGCCGAGAGCGATCAGCGCGGCGGCGCCGAGCACGATGAGGCGGTTGCGTCGACGGGGGTGCTGCGGCCGCTCTGTCGCGGCGGTGTCGGGGGTGTTCTCGTTCTGGACGGGGCTATCTTCCTGCACGGCGGACCTTCACAGTCGAGGGGCACTTGACCTCGAAATACTGGTGTCGGGCCCGGCCGGGGGCGGGATGGGGACCGGGTGACCGGACGACGGAGCGCAGCTCGCCTGTCCGGATATGCCCTACATCGCAGCGCTACGACCGGAAAAGTGATCATGTGGCACCGTGTTGCCGCTCACAATTTCCGCTGTGAGCTGGGAGACATCGCCAACGAAAAACCGCCCGGACCGACAGATCCGGGCGGTCAACGAACAGTACGCAGCGTCAGGAGCCGGCTACCTCGCTGTAAATTGCCTCGACTTGCAGCTTGATGTCCACTCCGCGCTCCTGGAGGTAGGGCACCGGGTCGATCGGCTGGCCCTTGACATGGATCTCCAGGTGCAGGTGGGTGCCGTACGCGTGGCCGGTCTGGCCCACCAGGCCGAGCTGGTCGCCAGCCTTGACCTGCTGGCCTTCCTTCACGCTCACCGCGGAGGAGTGACCGTAGATGGCCTCACTGCCGTCGGCGTGCTGCACGATCACCGCGTTGCCGTACCCGCCGAACCAGCCGGCCTTGGTGACCAGCCCGTCGTGGATCGCGACGTAGGGAGTGCCCTCGCCCGCGACCAGGTCGACGCCGGTGTGCATCTTGCCCCAGCGCACCCCGTAGGGCGAGTTGAAGTCGTAGCCCTGCAGCGGCAGCAGCCACACCTCGGGCTCGGCGCTGTCCTTGCTGCGGCTGTCGCGCGAGGCGCGCTCGGCGTTGTCCGCCCGGGCCGCAATGTCCTGACTGTTGACCGACGCCTGCTTGAGCTCGTCAAGCACCGTGGGGCTGACGTCCTTGGCGTCCGGCAGGGCGCTGGCGCCGAGTGCAACGATGCCGGCCCCGACGAAAGCGGTGGTGACGACAGCGGCATAACGGCTACGCGGGGGGGTGGGAACGCGGCGACGACCGCGATATCGATCGGGCTCAGACGACAGGCGCTGGCGCACGCACACCCTCCGTTGTCGGGGTTCCGAAGCGACCGGTGGACGTTCGTGAAGCTCCAGTGAACGTCCGCTGACCGCGTCGTCACCCGTCCATGGACCTGATGACAACCGTGGACACGTTAGCCAACCACCAGAGGAGTCACAAGCTAGAGCGGAAAATTGGCGTGTCGATCTGTCCGTTTGCGTCCACTATTGTCATGCATCGTGACGCCGAACGGTGCCCCTGTTGCTGCCCGTTCGTCGCCGAGCGTGACCGGACCGGCGGAGTCGTCCGGCTTGACTGCGGGCGGGGTCGGTGAACCCTGGGAGGGTACGGATCGCGGCGGTGGGCCGGTCCCGGCCGGCCCGTGGTCGCGGCGGGCGATTGCGGGGCGCGGAACCCGGATTTCCCGAGCGGGGTTCGCCGGGTTACCGTTCGTTCAGGTGAAGGCCGTGAAGCCGGTGAAAGGTGTGCGTTGATGAGCTCTCGTATTCGGGTCGTCGTCGCCAAGCCCGGTCTGGACGGCCACGACCGGGGGGCCAAGGTCGTCGCACGCGCACTGCGCGACGCCGGGATGGAGGTCGTCTACACCGGCCTGCACCAGACCCCCGAGCAGATCGTGGAGACCGCCATCCAGGAGGACGCCGACGCGGTCGGCCTGTCCATCCTCTCCGGTGCGCACATGACGCTCTTCCGGCGGGTGCTGGAACTGCTCGGTGAGCGGGACGCCCGCGACATCGTCGTATTCGGTGGCGGCATCATTCCGAACGGCGACATTCCCGAGCTGGAAAAGCTGGGCGTCGCGAAGGTCTTCACCCCGGGCGCCACCACTCAGGCGATCGTCGAGTGGGTCCGGGAGAACGTCGCCCAGCCAGTTTCCTGAGGCTCGTCGCGACGGTCGGCACTGGGCGACCGAATCTGGGCACGGGGGAGGGGCCGGACGCACCCCTCACACGTCCGGCCCCTCTATGCACGATGCCCCGCCGCCACCCCTCGACCGACAGGGCATCGGCCGTCTCCCGTCATCGCGCTGTTCAGCGCTCCGACATCTGACTCAACGACGCCCCCACTGCCGGGTTACGCCACCAGGGCAACATCGCCCGGACGGTGGATGCGGACCGGGTCATGGCCGGAAACCCGCTGCTCCCGATGTCCGGTTGTGCATTACCGCACACCACGCACCCGCTCGGTTGCCGGCGGTGCCGACCTCGCTAGGCTGCGGCCAATGGCCTGTTTCAACTGATGACAGGCGTCAAACTGTTTTTTGAACGCTGGTAGCGGCGCGACGGCGCGCCGCGGAGACGGGACGGGACGCGCAATCGTGGACCTGTACGAGTACCAGGGGCGGGACCTGTTCGAGCGGCACGGCTTGCCCGTGTTGGCCGGCGGCGTCGCCACTACCCCGGAAGAGGCCCGTGCGATCGCTGAACGCCTCGGCGGTCGCGTGGTCGTCAAGGCGCAGGTGAAGGTCGGCGGCCGAGGCAAGGCCGGCGGCGTCAAGCTGGCCGAGGGCGCCGAGGAGACGGTGGCCCGGGCCACCGACATCCTCGGTATGGACATCAAGGGCCACACCGTCCACAAGGTCATGATCACGGTGACCGCGGACGTGGCCGAGGAGTACTACTTCTCGTACCTGCTCGACCGCGCGAACCGCACCTTCCTCTGCATCGCCAGCGTGGCCGGCGGCATGGACATCGAGCAGGTCGCCGCCGACACCCCCGACAAGGTGGTGAAGGCCCCGATCGACGCCGTCAAGGGCGTGGACGAGGCGAAGGCCCGCGAGATCGTGACCGCCGCCGGCTTCCCGGCCGAGGTCGCCGACCAGGTGGTCCAGGTGGCCGTCGGCCTGTGGCAGGCGTTCGTCGCCGAGGATGCCACGCTTGTCGAGGTCAACCCGCTGGCCAAGAACGGTGACGGTCGGCTGCTGCTGCTCGACGCCAAGATCAGCCTGGACGAGAACGCGGCGTTCCGGCACCCGGACCACGAGGCCCTGGTCGACCAGGCCGCGGTGGACCCGCTGGAGCAGGCCGCCAAGGCCAAGGACCTCAACTACGTCAAGCTCGACGGCGAGGTCGGCATCATCGGCAACGGCGCGGGTCTGGTCATGTCCACCCTCGACGTGGTCGCGTACGCCGGCGAGCGGCACGGCAACGTCAAGCCGGCCAACTTCCTCGACATCGGCGGCGGCGCGAGCGCCGCGGTGATGGCGAACGGGCTGGAGATCGTGCTCTCCGACCCGGCCGTGAAGAGCGTCTTCGTCAACGTCTTCGGCGGCATCACCGCCTGCGACGAGGTCGCCAACGGCATCATCCAGGCGCTGGCCCTGCTGGAGCAGCGCGGCGAGCAGGTCACCAAGCCGCTCGTCGTCCGTCTCGACGGCAACAACGCCGAGGCCGGCCGGGCGATCCTGGACGGCGCGAACAACCCGCTCGTGCAGCGGGTGGACACCATGGACGGCGCGGCCGAGCGGGCCGCCGAGCTGGCAGCTGCGGGGGTCTGATCATGGCTATCTGGCTGACCAAGGATTCGAAGGTCATCGTTCAGGGGATGACCGGCTCCGAGGGCTCCAAGCACACCCGGCGGATGCTGGCCGCCGGCACCAACGTGGTGGGCGGCGTCAACCCGCGCAAGGCGGGCCAGACTGTCGACTTCGACGGCACCGAGCTGCCGGTCTTCGCGTCGGTCGCCGACGCGATGGCCGAGACCGGGGCCGACGTCACAGTCATCTTCGTGCCGCCGCAGTTCACCAAGGCCGCCGTGGTCGAGGCGATCGACGCCGCGATCGGCCTGGCCGTGGTGATCACCGAGGGCGTCCCGGTGCACGACACCGCGTCGTTCTGGGCCTACAACGTGGCAAAGGGCGAGCAGACCCGGATCATCGGGCCGAACTGCCCCGGCATCGCCTCGCCCGGCGCGTCCAACGCCGGCATCATTCCGGCCGACATCACCGGCTCCGGCCGAATCGGCCTGGTCAGCAAGAGCGGCACGCTGACCTACCAGATGATGTACGAGCTGCGCGACATCGGCTTCTCCACCTGCGTCGGCATCGGCGGTGACCCGATCATCGGGACCACCCACATCGACGCCCTCGCGGCGTTCGAGGCCGACCCGGAGACCGACGCCATCGTGATGATCGGTGAGATCGGTGGCGACGCCGAGGAGCGGGCCGCCGAGTTCATCAAGGCGAACGTCACCAAGCCGGTGGTCGGCTACATCGCCGGCTTCACCGCCCCGCCCGGCAAGACCATGGGCCACGCCGGAGCGATCATCTCCGGCTCGGCCGGCACCGCCGAGGCGAAGCAGGCGGCGCTGGAGGCGGTCGGGGTCAAGGTCGGCAAGACGCCGACCGAGACCGCGAACCTGATGCGGGAGCTCATGTCCGGCAACTGAGCCGGCCAGGCAGTACCGAAGGGGGTCGACCGGTCACGGTCGACCCCCTTCGGCGTACCCGCGCCCGTCGCTGCTCAGTCGTTGTTCCAGAACGGGTAGTTGCCTGTCGCGCGCAGGATCGCCCCGCCGATGATGTTGATCACGCCGAACACGATGGCGAGATAGCCCAGCAGCGGCGACTGCCCGTACCGGCGGGCGTCCCGGATGGACAGGTAGCCGAAGATGATGCCCAGGATGCCGCAGCAGATCAGCCCCAGCACGATGCCCAACACGCCCCACAGCGTGGTCCGGTCCCGTCCGCGGGCCGGTGGGGGCGGGGGTGGCGGGTATGGCGTCGTCACAGCTTCCTCCGGGCGGTCGTGGGCGGCGAGCCGGCCGGACCGCGACCGGCGGACCCGACCCGGGCGGCAGCGAATCGCGCCCCCTGTGGCCGAGGCTAGACCGGACCGGGTCGCTGGGGCCCTGGTTCGGTCAACTCGTCGCCCTTTGAACGGGTTAACGGACTGCCACCGCCTTCACGACGTGCCAGAGTAGAGCGGATGTCCCCCGTCACCCCTGACCGTCCCAGCCGTCCCGGCGGTGTGCGCGCCGACGACCGGACGGTCCATCGTGCCGCACCGGCCCGACGGGTGCCCGCGCCCCGCGCGAGTGGGGCGCCACGCGGACGGGCGCCGTTGCCCGTCGCCGCCGGGGTGGCCGCCTGTTGGGCCGCGCTCACCTCCTACCTGCCGGTTGCCCTCGTGCTCGGCCTGGTCCAGCTCGGCGCGGATTCCAGCACGCTTGCCGACACCCTGCGCACCGCGCTGGCCGGCTGGCTGCTCGGGCACGGCGTGCCGCTGCACACCGCGTCCGGTCCGCTCGGGCTGGCCCCACTGGCGCTCACCGGGCTCGCGCTGTGGCGGCTGACCCGGGCCGGTGTGCACGTCAGCCGCGCGATCGGCGCCCGGGACACCCGCTCACCGCGTCGGGCGCTGCTCGCCGCGGGTGCGGTCGGCGTCGCGTACGCGCTGCTCGGCGCGCTCGCGGCGGTGCTGATCGGCGCCGACGGACCGGACGTCTCCGTGCTCCGGGCCGGAGCGACGTTCGCGCTTGTGGGCACCCTCGCCGCGCTGGTCGGCGCGACCCGCGTCACCGCCGTGACCCGGTTGCTCGTCACCCGGTTGCCGGACCAGGTGCGCGACGGCGTGCGCACCGGCCTGGTGGCCGGGCTGCTGCTGCTCGGCGCGGGTGCCGGTGCGGCTGGCCTGGCCGTGGCCACCGGCGGCGGCGACGCGGCCGACATGCTCGGCGCGTACCGGACCGGGGTGGCCGGGCAGGCCGGCATCACCCTGGTCAGCGCCGCGTACGCGCCGAACGCGGCGATCTGGTCGGCCAGCTACCTGCTCGGGCCGGGGTTCGCGGTCGGCACCGACACCGCGGTCCGCACCAGCGAGGTGTCGGTAGGAGCGTTGCCGGCCGTGCCACTGCTCGCCGGCCTGCCCCGAGGTCCGGTGGACGGTCTGGGCGCCCTGCTGCTCGCGGTGCCGGTGCTGGCCGGGATGGTGGCCGGTTGGTTGCTCGCCCGCCGGGTGGCGCGACTCGCCGGGCCGGAGCGGGCCCCGCAGCGCTGGGCCGAGGTGCTGGTGCCGGCGGCGCTGGCCGGGCCGGTGGCCGGGGTGCTGCTCGGTGTGACCGCCGCGGTGTCCGGCGGGCCGCTCGGTGCTGGGCGGCTGGCCCAGGTCGGGCCGGTGGGCTGGCAGGTCGGGGCGGTGGCGGCCGGGATCATCGCGGTCGGCGCACTGCTCGGTGCCGCGGCCACCCGAGCGCTCACCCGCGCCCCCGCCCAGTAGGCCGGCTCACCCGCGCCCCCGCCCGGTAGGCCGGCTCACCTCGCGACGGCTGTCTGGTGGGTGCGGGACGCCATCCGCGCCGTCACCACCGCACCGACGAGCGCGGGGCGCCCCGGACGGATCCGGAGCGCCCCGTGGGCGGCCAGGGTCTGTTTCATAAGGGCGGTCGAGCCGAGGCGGAGTCCGGGCGGCGATCCGGCGAAACCGCAACGCCGCCGGGCGTCGTTCGGGCCCGCCGCAGGCCGGCCAGCTCTTACGAAACAGACCCCACCTGGGTCAGGACTGGCCGGGCAGGGTGAACTGCGCCGCGACGGCCAGGATGATCAACAGGATGCCGAGCCCGACGCCGACCGCGCCGCAGATCAGGCCGGCCTTGACCTGTCCGGCGTTGTTGGCCTGGCCCTGGGCGACCTTCTGCCGGGCGAGGTAACCGGTGACCACGGCCGCGATGCCGACCGGGATGCCCAGGTAGAAGCAGCACAGCAACGGGATCGACGCGATACCGAGGATCATCGACACCAGGCCGAGGGTGTTGTTCTGCCCGGCGGCCTGCGGGTATCCGGCGTTCGGGTACGTCGGGGCGCCGCCGTACTGGGGCTGCTGCTGGCCGTACGGGTCCGGGTACGACGGCTGCTGGCCGTACGGCTGCCCCGAGGTGGGCTGTTGGCCGTACGGGGCCTGGGGGGCCGCGTACGGGTCCTGCTGGCCGTACGGCTGGCCGGAGGTGGGCTGCTGGCCGTACGGGGCGGCTGGCGGCTGGGGGGCGGTCGGGTCCTGGTTGGGCTGGCCGTACGGGTCCTGACCGGGGTTACCGGGCTGCATTCGAAAAGCTCCTTGGACTGGTTCCGTCAGTTACTGCTGATTGTTTCCATCCATGATCGCGGTCAGCCCTCCCGATGCCCAGTGCAGCACCCGGGGGACATTTTCCCCGAACCACAAGGAAAGGGCCCTTCTTGCTCGATCCGCGAGTCGGGCCGGCACCGGGGCGCGGGCCGGCGGGACGTTCGGCCCGAGCGACCGGCAGCGTACCGGGTCGATGCACGTCGACGCTGCCAAGATCGAGCCACCGCCCAGCGGATGGGCATCCTGACCTGCCCGATAGGGTGGCCCGGTGACCGAGCCCGCGCCTGTCGCCCGCATCGTCGTCCTCATCTCCGGCTCCGGGAGCAACCTCCAGTCGTTGCTGGATGCCGCCGCCGACCCCGCGTACGGCGCGCAGGTCGTCGCGGTCGGCGCGGACCGCGACGGCATCGCGGGCCTGGACCGGGCCGAGGCTGCCGGGGTGCCGACCTTCGTCGAGCGGGTCCGTGACCACGACACGCGCGAGGACTGGGACCGCGCGCTCACCGCGCACGTCGCGAAGCACCAGCCCGACCTGGTCATCTCCGCCGGTTTCCTCAAGCTGGTCGGTCCGCACTTCCTCGCCGCCTTCGGCGACCGTTACCTGAACACCCACAACACCCTGCTGCCGGCGTTTCCCGGCATCCACGGTCCGCGGGACGCCCTCGCCTACGGCGTGAAGCTCACCGGGGCCACCCTCTTCTTCGTCGACGCCGGCATGGACACCGGGCCGATCGTCGCGCAGGTAGCGGTGCCGGTGCTTGACGACGACGACGTCGACACGCTCACCGAGCGCATCAAGGAAGCCGAGCGGCGCCAGCTCGTCGAGCAGGTCGGTCGGCTGGTCCGCGAAGGCTGGACCATCACCGGAAGGAAGGTCACGGTTCCGTGAGTCCCACTCAGGACGGGCGTCGCCCGATCAGGCGGGCGCTGGTCAGCGTCTACGACAAGACCGGTCTGGTCGAGCTGGCCCAGGCCCTGCACGCGGCCGGTGTGGAGATCGTGTCCACCGGCAGCACCGCGGGCACCATCGCCGCCGCCGGGGTGCCGGTGACGCCGGTGGAGACGGTGACCGGTTTCCCGGAGGTACTCGACGGCCGGGTGAAGACCCTGCACCCGAAGGTGCACGCCGGTCTCCTCGCCGACCTGCGCAAGGACACCCACGTCACGCAGCTCGACGAGCTGGGGGTGGCGGCGTTCGACCTGCTGGTCTCCAACCTCTACCCGTTCCAGGCGACGGTCGCCTCCGGCGCCGGCGTCGAGGAGTGCGTGGAGCAGATCGACATCGGTGGCCCGGCCATGGTGCGGGCCGCCGCCAAGAACCACGCCTCGGTCGCCGTGCTCACCGACCCGACCGGCTACCCCGCGCTGATCGGCGCGCTCGGCGAGGGCGGGTTCACCCTGGCCCAGCGTCGGGCGCTGGCCGCGCGGGCGTTCGCCGACATCGCCGAGTACGACGTGGCGGTCGCCGAGTGGTGCGCCCGGGAACTGGCACCGGCCGACGACTCCTGGCCGGCGTTCAGCGGTTCGGCGCTGCGCAAGTCGACGGTGCTGCGCTACGGGGAGAACCCGCACCAGCCGGCCGCGCTGTACGTCGACCCGGACGCCCCGGCGGGGCTGGCCCAGGCCGAGCAGCTGCACGGCAAGGAGATGTCGTACAACAACTACGTCGACGCGGACGCCGCCTGGCGGGCCGCGAACGACTTCGCCGACCAGCCGGCCGCCGCGATCATCAAGCACGCCAACCCGTGCGGCATCGCTGTCGGCGCGGACGTGGCCGAGGCGCACCGCCTGGCGCACGCCTGTGACCCGGTGTCGGCGTTCGGCGGCGTGATCGCGGTCAACCGCCCGGTCTCGGTCGAGCTGGCCCGGCAGGTGGCCGAGATCTTCACCGAGGTGGTTGTCGCCCCCGGCTTCGACGAGGGCGCGGTCGAGGTGTTGCAGGGCAAGAAGAACATCCGGCTGCTGCGCGCGCCGGCCTGGACCCCGGCTGCTCTCGAGTGGCGGCAGGTGACCGGTGGCGTGCTGTCCCAGGTCGCCGACCGGGTGGACGCCTCCGGCGACGACCCGGCCAACTGGCAGCTGGCTACCGGCGAGGCCGCCGACGAGGAACTGCTGCGTGATCTGGCGTTCGCCTGGCGGGCGGTCCGCGCGGTGAAGAGCAACGCCATCCTGCTCGCCAAGGGCGGCGCCACCGTCGGGGTCGGCATGGGTCAGGTCAACCGGGTCGACTCGGCGCAGCTCGCGGTCAGCCGCGCCGGCGCCGACCGGGCCCGCGGCTCGGTGGCCGCGTCGGACGCGTTCTTCCCGTTCGCCGACGGCCCGCAGATCCTCATCGACGCCGGTGTCCGCGCCATCGTCCAGCCCGGCGGCTCGATCCGCGACGAAGAGGTCATCGAAGCCGCCAAGAAGGCAAACGTAACCATGTACCTAACGGGAACCCGCCACTTCTTCCACTAACCCGGTCCCCGTCCTCCTCACCCCGTCGATCATGGAGTTGTGGTGCCCCGCAAAAGGGGCGTAGGCACATAAGCTGCCCACCACAACTCCATGATCGACGGGGCGGGGCGGGGGGTCCGGGTTAGGCGGGGAGGGTGGGGCGGAGTTCGGCGAAGTGGCAGGCGGACGGGTGCGGGTCGGCTGCCCTTGGGACCGTGGCCGGGTCCTCTACGGCGCAGATGTCCTGGGCCTTCCAGCAGCGGGTCCGGAAGTGGCACCCGCTCGGCGGGTCGGCCGGGCTGGGCACGTCGCCGACCAGACGGATGATGTTGCGCTGGTCGCGGGCCTCCGGGTCCGGCACCGGCACCGCGGAGAGCAGAGCCTGGGTGTACGGGTGGGTGGCTCGCTCGTAGATCTCGTCCTCGGTGCCGATCTCCACGATCCGGCCGAGGTACATCACCGCCACCCGGTCGGCGATGTGCCGCACCACTGACAGGTCGTGCGCGATGAAGATGTACGAGAGCCCCAGCTCGTCCTGGAGCTGCTTGAGCAGGTTGATCACCTGGGCCTGGATGGAGACGTCGAGCGCCGACACCGGCTCGTCGCAGACGATCACCTCGGGCCGCAGGGCGAGGGCGCGGGCGATGCCGATGCGCTGCCGCTGACCGCCGGAGAACTGGTGCGGGTACCTGTTGATGTGCTCCGGGTTGAGCCCGACCAGGTCGAGCAACTCCTGGACCCGCTTCTGCTTGCTGCCCTTCGGAGCGGCATCCGAGTGGATCTCGAACGGCTCGCCGATGATGTCGCCGACTGTCATCCGCGGGTTGAGTGAGGTGTACGGGTCCTGCATCACCATCTGCATGTTGCGGCGTACCCGACGCAACTCGCCCCCGGAGGCCTTGAACAGGTCCCGACCCTCCAGGGTGGCGCTTCCCGAGGTGGGCGTCTCCAGTCGCATCAGCAGTCGGGCGAGCGTGGACTTGCCGCAGCCGGACTCGCCGACCACGCCCAGCGTCTCGCCCCGGCGCAGTTCGAAGCTCACCCCGTCGACGGCCTTGACCGCGCCGATCTGCCGCTGGAACAGGACGCCCTGCGTGATCGGGAAGTGCTTCACGAGGTTGTCGACGGAGAGGATCGTCTCGCCGCGGACCTTGGTGGGGTTAGCGGGCGACGCTGTCATCACGGACCTCCTGCGCGAAGTGGCAAGCACTGGTCCGGCCGTCGCCGAGGACCAGGTCGTGCGGTACGACGTCCACGCAGACCTGCTGGACGTACGGGCACCGGGGGTGGAACGGGCAGCCGGACGGGATGCGCATCAGGTTCGGCGGCAAACCCTTGATCGTCGACAGCTCCGTGCCACGGACGTCCAGGCGCGGGATCGACTCCAACAAACCCTTCGTGTACGGGTGGGCAGGCGCCTTGTAGAGCGAGCGGACGTCGGCGTGTTCGACGATCCGACCGGCGTACATGACAGCGATCCGGTCCGCGACACCGGCGACCACACCCAGGTCGTGGGTGATCAGGATCATCGCCATGTCGCGTTCCCGGCGCAGTTCGGCCAGCAGGTCCATGATCTGGGCCTGGACCGTCACGTCGAGCGCGGTGGTGGGCTCGTCGGCGATCAGCACCTTCGGGTCGAGCGCCAACGCCATGGCGATCATGACGCGCTGCCGCATGCCGCCGGAGAACTGGTGCGGGTAGTCCCCGATCCGCTTGGCGGCCCCCGGGATCTTGACCAGGTCCATCAGCTCGATGGCGCGTCGCCGGGCGTCGGACCGGGACATGCCGGCGCGCTGGCGCAGCGTCTCGCCGATCTGCCAGCCGACCGGAAAGACCGGGTTCAAGGCGGAGAGCGCGTCCTGGAAGATCATCGCGATTTCCGTGCCGCGGACCTGCCGGCGCTGCTCCTCAGAGCGGGTGAGCAGGTCCTGACCCTGGTAGAGGATCTGGCCGGAGCGGACGAACGCCGGTGGGGTGTCCAGGATGCCCATGATCGCCTGGGCGGTGACCGACTTGCCCGACCCGGACTCGCCGAGCACGGCTAGCGTCTCGCCGGCGTCCAGGTGGTAGGACACGCCGTTGATCACTCGGGCCACGCCCTCGTTCGTGCGGAACTCGACGTGCAGGTCCCGCAGTTCGAGCAGGTGACCGGCCTCGGGCGTGGCGGAGGCGGGTGTGGGTTGGACGGTCATTGCTGTATCACCGCAGCTTCGGGTCGAAGGCGTCACGGATCGCGTCGCCGAGCATGATGAACGCCAGCACGGTCAGCGCGAGGAATGCCGACGGGACGATCAGCGGCGTCGCTGCCTCCCGCATGTGGATCCGGCCGGTGTCGATGTCCTGACCCCAGGAGATGGTCGGCGCCTTGAGGCCGATGCCCAGGAAGGAGAGCGTCGCCTCGGCCGCGATGAACGAGCCGAGCGCGATTGTCAGCACGACGATGACCGGGGCCAGCGAGTTCGGCAGGATGTGCCGCCACATGATCCGGCTGTTGCCGGCGCCGAGCATCCGGGCCGCCGCGACGTAGTCCTGCTCCTTGGCGGTGATCACCGAGGAGCGCACCACCCGGGCGGCGGTGGTCCAGCCGAGTAGGGCAAGCACGAAGACGACAGCACCGATCCGTGCCCACTGGCTGTCGCTCGACACCCGCTTGAGCAGCACGATCGCGGCCAGCAGCAGCGGGATGCCGAGCACAATGTCGATCACCCGGGAGAGCACCGCGTCGACCCAGCGACCGAAGTAACCCGCCAGCATGCCGATCACCAGGGCGATGATCCCGGTGCCGAGCGCGGCGAGGGCGCCGACGAGCAGCGACGCCCGGGTGCCGTAGACCGCCCGGGAGTACGTGTCGCAGCCCTGGAAGTCGTACCCGAAAATGGCCCCGCCGGACGGGCCCGCGTGCTGCCGGGAGAGCAGGCAGTCGTTCGGGTTGTTGGCGGTGAACACGCCCGGGAGCAACGCCATCAGGGTGAAGATGACGACAAGCGCCAGCGAGATCCAGAAGATCGGGTTGCGACGCAGGTCGCGCCACGCGTCTCCGGCCAGGCTGCGGGGCTTGTTCGCGACGCCGACCTGGTTGGGTGTGCCCGGCTCGCCCGAAGGGCCCCGCCGTGCGGCCTGGTTCTCGCTGGCCGCCACCGTCTCGAAGTCACTCATGCCCGCACCTCGCTGCGCTCACTCATAGCGGATCCTTGGGTCGAGTACGGCGTACAGGACGTCCACCACCAGGTTCGAGACCAGGTAGACCACGACCAGCACGCTGACGATGCCCACCACCAGGGGGCCGTCCTCGGTGCGGATGCCGCGGAAGAGGTTGAAGCCCACGCCGGGGATGTTGAAGACGCCCTCGGTGATGATCGCGCCGCTCATCAGGTTGCCCAGCTCCACACCGAGGAAGGTGATGACCGGGATGAGCGAGTTGCGCAGCACGTGGACGATGACGATGCGGCGCTTGACCAGGCCCTTCGACCGGGCGGTCCGGACGTAGTCGGCACGCAGGTTCTCCGCGACCGAGGCGCGGGTGAGCCGCAACGCGGTGGCCAGCGACAACGAGCCGAGCACGATGCCCGGCAGCAGGAGCGCGTAGAACGAGGGGTCGGAGCCGGCGGTGGGCGGGAAGAGCTGGAACTTGACGCCCAGGAAGTACTGCGCCAGCGGGGCCAGCACGATGGTCGGGATGCCCAGCACCAGCAGGGTCAGCACCAGCGTCGAGTTGTCGAAGATGCTGGCCCGGCGGATGCCGGCGAGCACACCGGCGCTGACGCCGAAGATGATCGCCACGGCGAGCGCGATGAGCGCGAGTCGTACGGTGACCGGCCAGGCCTGCTGGAGGATGTCGCCGATGCTCCGACCGGTGAGCGACTCGCCCAGGTTGCCCTGGAGCAGGTCCTTGACGTAGTCGAAGTAGCGGTAGAAGAAGCCGCCGACGCCTGTCTGATCCAGGTTGTACTTCTCGGTCAGGTACTCCCGTTGGGCCGGTGTCACCGGCCGCTCACCGGCGAGTGCCTGGATCGGGTCACCCTGCCCGGCGAATGTCAGCGCGTAGACGATCAGGGTGGTCCCGAAGAACGCCAGGACCATCTGCAGTAGGCGCCGCAAGATGTAGCGGAACATGCTTAGCAGTCTCTCCGGAAATGTGCGAAAGGGTCGCAGGACGGCATCTCTGGTCGTACCCGAAATATCTGAGATGCGCTGTCCGGCCCGGGGGAGCAGGCACCACCGACGCCGGGTCCGCTGCTGCGGCCCGGCCCCCGGTGACGCGGTCCGGGCCACCCGGGCGACGTCGCCCGGGTGGCCCGCACCATGGTCAGCTCAGCTGGCCGCTTCGATCTTGACGAGGTTGACCCGCTGGAACAGGTCCATCTCCACGTTCTTGACCTTGGACGAGTGGCCGAACACGTTCTCGCCGAAGCGGAGCGGGATCACCGGCATGTCCTTGGCCAGGATGTCCTCCGCCTGCTGGTACTTGGCGATCGCCTCGTCCTGCGTCTTGGCGGCGGAACCCTCCTTGACCAGCCTGTCGAACTCCGGGTTGCTGTAGCCGTAGTAGTTCGACGAGCCGTTCGTGCTGTACAGCGGGCCGAGGTAGTCCTCCATGGTCGGGTAGTCCATGACCCAACCCATCCGGAACGCACCCACCGGCGTCTTGTTCTCGACCTTGGTGAGCAGGTCGGCGAACTTCGGCTCGGCCGAACCCACCGCGTCCACGCCCAGGTTGGTCTTGAGCTGGTTGACGGTGGCGTCGACCCAGTCCTTGTGACCGCCGTCGCCGTTGTACGAGATGACGATCTTCGACGGGCCACCGGCGGCCTGGTAGAGCTTCTTGGCCTCGGTCGGGTTGAACTCGCCCGACTTGCCCGTGGTGTCGTCCCGGTAGCCCGGCAGGACCGGCGAGACGAAGGAGCGCGCCGACGTCTGCGAGCCCTTGAAGACCGACTTGGTGATCTCGTCACGGTCGATCGCCATCGAGATGGCCTTACGGACGTCCGGGTTGCTGTAGTCCTTGTCGAACGTCGGGAACGCCAGGAACTGGAACGACGACATCGGGCTGGTCTTGTACCGGTCGCCCAGGTCGCTCGGCGCGGTGCTCAGGCTCTCGGTCGGGATCGTGGGCAGCACGTCCAGGTTGTCCGCCAGGACGTCCGCGTAGGCCGCGGTGAGCTGCTGGTAGATCCGGAACTCGACGTTCTTCACCTTGGGCTTCTCACCCGGGAAGGCGTCGTAGCGCTCGACCTCGATCTTGCTGTCGTGCTGCCAGGTGCCCTTCATCTTGAAGGGGCCCTGTCCGATCGGCGCCTGCTCGTAGGAGTCCTTGAGCACGCCCGGGGCCGAGAACGCGGCGTCCGGCATCGGGAAGAACGCGTTGTAGCCCAGCGTGGTCTTGAAGTCGATGTACGGCTCGTTGAGCGTCACGGTGAAGGTGAGGTCGTCGACCTTCTTCAGCCCGGACATCTCCTTGGCCTTCGGCTCCTTGCCCTGCAGGTCGGCGTAACCGGCGATCTTCTCGAAGAACGGGTTGGTGTCCTGACCGTTGGGGGCGTACGCGCCGTAGTTCCAGGCGTTGATGTAGTCCTCGGCCGTGACCTTCTCGCCGTTGTGGAAGGTGTAGCCGTCCTTGAGCTTGATCGTCCAGACCTTGTTGTCGGTCGAGGTGACCGAGTCGGCCGCGACCTCGTACGGCTTGTTCTGGGCGTCGTAGTCGACGAGCGGGCTGAACAGGCCGGCGATGACCTGCGAGCCGGACGTCTCGGTGGTGTTTGTGGGAACCAGGTGCTTCGGCTCGGCGATCTGGATGCTGACCGTCGAACTGTCGCTGCCACCGGATCCACCGTCTCCGCCGCTGCCGCAGGCCGCGAGGCCCAGCGTCACCGCGAGCGGGAGGGCGGTCCAGGCGGCGAGTCTACGAACTCGCATTGAGCCTCCTCATCTCCTCACGCTGCGCAGTCAGGCCCGACGCTGGGTTTACGCTGCGCAACAAGCGGTAACGGTAGGTCGGCGGCGAGGCTTCGACAACGACGCGGTTGCGGGTGGGTAACGGTCTGGCGGCGACTCTCTTGTCGACCCGCCATCGGGCTGCTAGCCCAAACCGGTCGAAACGGCACCTGCCTTCGAATATGCTGCTCGTTTCCAGCCCTGCCGCCGCCTTCTGGGTGGAACCGGCACGCGTTGAGACGCCCATCCGGTATTCGTCGGCTGCGACCGGCCCGCGTGGTTCGACGGTGACCGAATAAACACTGAGTGACTCACAGTGACGAGCAACACGTCACAGATGGTCACCTTCGGCAGGTGGTGATCGGGGCCGCAGGGGGCCGGCCGGACGAGGTCGTCGGAACCGCGGGCGGCGGTCGTGAGACGATCTGGACGTGACGGCGACGCTTCTGGACGGCAAGGCAACCGCGGCGGAGATCAAGGACGAGCTGCGGATCCGGGTGAAGGCACTCGCGGAACGCGGCATCACCCCCGGGCTGGGCACGGTCCTGGTCGGGGCGGATCCGGGCAGTCAGGCGTACGTCAACGGCAAGCACCGCGACTGCGCCGAGGTGGGCATCGCCTCGATCCGCCGGGAGTTGCCGGCCGACGCCACCCAGCAGCAGGTGGACGACGTGCTGGCCGAGCTGAACGCCGACCCGGCGTGCCACGGCTACATCGTCCAACTGCCGCTGCCGGCCCACCTCGACACCCAGCGTGTGCTGGAGTTGATCGACCCGGACAAGGACGCCGACGGCCTGCACCCGGTCAACCTGGGCCGGCTCGTGCTCGGCTACGACGGCCCGCTGCCCTGCACCCCGCGCGGCATCATCGAGCTGCTCCGCCGCCACGACGTGGCCCTGCGCGGCGCCACCGTCGCCGTCGTCGGCCGGGGCAACACCGTCGGTCGACCGCTCGGCCTGCTGCTCACCCGCCGCAGCGAGAACGCCACCGTCACCCTGTGCCACACCGGCACCCTCGACCTCGCCTCGCACACCCGGGCCGCCGACATCGTCATCGTCGCGGCCGGCGTACCGGGTCTGCTCACCGCCGACATGATCAACCCGGGTGCGGTGGTGGTCGACGTCGGCATCACCCGGGTGATCGGCGCGGACGGCAAGGGCCGCTACACCGGCGACGTGGACCCGGAGGTGGCCGAGACGGCCGGCGCCCTGGTCCCCATGCCCGGCGGTGTCGGGCCGATGACGCGGGCCATGCTGCTCAGCAACGTGGTGGAGCGCGCCGAACGCGGCTGAAACGTGCGCCGGCGACAGCGGTGACGTTCGCCCCATCCCGGCGATGGCCGCCGCCCCTGGCCTGATCGGTGCCAGGATGACTGATACGGTCCGGAAAACCGACTGGTATCAGGGAGTGGGACGACCATGGGTAAGAAGGTCACTGTCGTCGGGGCTGGCTTCTACGGCTCCACCACCGCACAGCGCCTGGCCGAGTACGACGTCTTCGACACCGTAGTGATCACCGACATCGTGGAGGGCAAGCCCGCGGGTCTCGCGCTCGACCTCAACCAGTCCCGGGCCATCGAGGGCTTCGAGACCAAGGTGGTCGGCGTCACCACCGGCCGCAACGGTGAGGGCTACGAGGCCATCGAGGGCTCCGACGTCGTCGTGATCACCGCTGGTCTGCCGCGTAAGCCCGGCATGAGCCGGATGGACCTGCTGGAGACCAACGCCAAGATCGTCCGGCAGGTCGCCGAGAACGTCGCCAAGTACGCGCCGAACGCCGTCGTCATCGTCGTCTCCAACCCGCTCGACGAGATGACCGCGCTGGCGCAGCTGGCCACCCAGTTCCCGAAGAACCGGGTCCTCGGCCAGGCCGGCATGCTCGACACCGCCCGGTTCAGCAACTTCGTCGCCGAGGCGCTGAACGTGCCGGTGGCGTCGGTACGCACCCTGACCCTGGGCTCGCACGGCGACACCATGGTCCCGGTCCCGTCGAAGAGCACCGTCAACGGCAAGCCGCTGCGTGACGCGATGCCGGCCGAGCAGATCGAGGAGCTGGTCGTCAAGACCCGCAACGGTGGCGCCGAGGTGGTCGCGCTGCTCAAGACGGGTTCGGCGTACTACGCCCCGTCCGCCGCCGCGGCCCGCATGGCGAAGGCCGTCGCCGAGGACTCCGGCGAGGTCATGCCGGTCTGCGCCTGGGTCGACGGTGAGTACGGCATCTCCGGTGTCTACCTGGGCGTCGAGGCCGAGATCGGCGCCGAGGGCGTCAAGCGGGTCGTCGAGACCGACCTGGACGCCGACGAGCTGGCCAGCCTCAAGGAGGCCGCCGAGGCCGTCCGCGCCAAGCAGGGCGACATCTCCAGCATGTGAAACACCAGCCACTCCGAGAGAGGGGCGCGTCGGCTTCGCCGTCGTAGAAGGCCATGCCTCCGGTCCAGGCCCGGG
>NZ_JBEZFA010000003.1:94729-134545 GCF_040649215.1 Micromonospora sp. NPDC049044
GCGCCGCCCCCCCACTTCCCGGCCCACACCACACAATCTCAAACCCCCCCCCCCCCCTTAGGTGGGGCGGGGCGCCCCCCCCCCCCCGCCCCTCTCTCATCCCATCCCATCCCACCGCCCACCGCCCCCACCCCGGTGATCATGAAGTTATTGCCCCCTCGCGCGGCGTGTCGGGGCAATAACTTCATGATCAACGAGGTGAGGGGCGGGGGCGCCAGGTGGGGGCGGGCGTGGGAATGGGGGTGAAGGGGGTGAAGGGGGTGAAGGGGGTGACGAGGTGGGGGGTGGCTAGGAGGGTGGGGGAGTGGGTGCGGAGCGCGGCCTGCCGGGAGGTGCGGGCGAGGTCCGGGTCCACCTCGTGGGCGTACGCCAGGTCGGGGTCGACGAGTTGCACGGCGTGCACCAACAGGTCGCCGGTGACCAGCATCCGTTCGTCGCCAGCCGTCAGGAGTACCGACTGGTGGCCGGGGGTGTGGCCGGGGGTGGGTAGCAGGCGTACCGCCGGGGTGAGGATGGTCTCGCCGTCGACCACCCGGAGCTGGCCGGCGGCGCGCAGCGGGGCGATCAGGCCGGCCGGCAGCCCGGGGTTGAGCGTCTGCGCCGCGTCCAGTTCGGCGCGCTGCAACAGGTAGCTGGCGTTCGGGAAGTACGGCCGGCCCGGCGTGCCGGTGACCGCCCAGCCGATGTGGTCGCTGTGCAGGTGGGTAAGCACCACCGTGTCGACGTCGGACGGGTCGATGCCTGCCGCGGCCAGCTCGGCGGGCATCCGGCCGGGCACCGGCGCCCAGCCCGCGGCCGGCGCGTCAACCGGGCCGATCCCGGTGTCGACAAGGGTGACCGGCCCGTCGCCGGTGCGGATCGCGAAGCTGCGGAACGGCAGCCACCACTGCCCGTCGGCGGTCACCGAGCCGGGGTCGCGCCGGTCGGCCTCCGCCCAGTGCGCCGCAGTGGCCTGCGGGAACGCCTGCGCTCGGGGCTGGAAGAAGGCACCCTCACCGTCGGTGAGCGCGGTGACCGTGATAGACCCAAGGTTGCGGTTCAGCGGCATCGGGCGATGATTCCAGGGCACTCCTGTTCCGCGCAGCCCGGTTTCCGCCGGTCGGTCGAGGCCGGCTGGGGGCGGCCGGCCCAATTGCAGTACGCTCGTACTGCTTGAGCATGTGTCCCTCGAGAGGAGCGCCGGTCGATGGCGAAGATCAAGGTAAACAACCCGGTCGTTGAACTCGACGGCGACGAGATGACCCGGATCATCTGGAAGCAGATCCGGGAGCAGTTGATCCTGCCCTACCTCGACGTCGACCTGCACTACTACGACCTGTCGATCCAGCACCGCGACGAGACCGACGACCAGGTCACCATCGACGCCGCCAACGCCATCAAGGAGCACGGCGTCGGCGTCAAGTGCGCGACCATCACCCCGGATGAGGCTCGGGTGGAGGAGTTCGGCCTGAAGAAGATGTGGCGGTCGCCGAACGGCACCATCCGCAACATCCTCGGCGGCGTCGTCTTCCGTGAGCCGATCATCATGTCCAACGTGCCGCGGCTGGTCCCCGGCTGGACCAAGCCGATCATCATCGGCCGGCACGCCCACGGTGACCAGTACAAGGCCACCGACTTCGTCGTCCCGGGCCCGGGCACGGTGACCATCACCTACACCCCGGCCGACGGCGGCACGCCGATGGAGATGGAGGTCGCCAACTTCCCCGGCGGCGGCATCGCCATGGGCATGTACAACTACGACGAGTCGATCCGGGACTTCGCCCGCGCCTCGTTCCGGTACGGCCTGGACCGCAACTACCCGGTCTACATGTCGACCAAGAACACCATCCTCAAGGCGTACGACGGCCGGTTCAAGGACATCTTCGCCGAGGTGTTCGAAGCCGAGTTCAAGGCGGAATTCGACGCCGCCGGCCTCACCTACGAGCACCGGCTCATCGACGACATGGTCGCCGCCGCGCTCAAGTGGGAGGGCGGGTACGTCTGGGCCTGCAAGAACTACGACGGTGACGTGCAGTCCGACACCGTGGCGCAGGGCTTCGGCTCGCTGGGGCTGATGACCTCGGTGCTGCTCTCCCCGGACGGCCGTACCGTCGAGGCCGAGGCCGCCCACGGCACTGTCACCCGGCACTACCGGCAGTACCAGAAGGGCGAGAAGACCTCGACCAACCCGATCGCGTCGATCTACGCGTGGACCCGGGGCCTGGCCCACCGGGGCAAGCTGGACGGCACCCCGGCGGTCACCGAGTTCGCCAACACCCTGGAGCAGGTCATCGTCGACACCGTCGAGGGCGGCCAGATGACCAAGGACCTCGCGCTGCTCATCTCGCGCGACGCCCCGTGGCTGACCACCGACGAGTTCATGAACGCGCTCGACGAGAACCTGGCCCGCAAGCTCGCCGCCTGATCCAGGCGTACCGCGTCGTCGAAGCCCGCCGGCATCCCAGCCGGCGGGCTTCGGCGTGTCCGGCGGTGCCGCGCCGATCGGCGTCACCCCGCTCGGCGCGCCTCGTTGACCAGGATGGACGAGATGCCAGTCGCGTCCGAGGAAGGTTGACCACGGTCGACCCGCGGCACCCGTGCGCCGATCAGCCAGCCTTCCCGGCTGTGCCGTGCACAGCCAGCCGTCCCTTCCCTGCGGGGGGCCCTGTCCCGGGCCCCCCGCGCCCTGTTTCCCCGCAGCGCGAGATCCCGCTGGCTCAGGCCGCGCGGAGCAACTCGGCGGCGCGTTCGGGGGCGATGTCGTTGATGAAGACGCCCATCCCGGATTCCGAGCCGGCCAGATACTTGAGCTTGTCCTTGGCCCGCCGGATGCTGAACAGCTGTAGGTGCAGGTGGCCCAACTCGCGGTCGATCCGCACCGGCGCCTGGTGCCAGGCCGAGATGTACGGCATCGGCATGTCGAACAGGCCGTCGAAGCGGCGCAGCAGATCCAGGTAGAGCGGCCCGAAAGCATCCCGTTCGCTGTCGGTGAGGGCCGGAATGTCCGGCACCACCCGGTGCGGCGCGACGTGCACCTCGAACGGCCAGCGGGCCGCCGCCGGGACGAACGCCGTCCAGTGCTCGTTCTCGACGACCACCCGGTCGCCGGTCGCGCGCTCGGCGGCCAGCACGTCGGCGTACAGGTTGCCCCCGCCGGTGCGTTCCGCGTGCCGGCGCGCGGAGGCCAGCAGCGCGCGGGTGCGCGGCGTCACGAAGGGGTACGCGTAGATCTGTCCGTGCGGGTGGTGCAGCGTGACGCCGATCTCGACGCCCCGGTTCTCGAAGCAGAAGATCTGCTCCACCCCGGGCAGTTCACCGAGCACCTCGGTGCGGTCGGCGAGCGCGTCCAGGACGGTGCGGACCCGGCGCGGCGGCAGGCTGGCGAAGGAGGCGTTGTGGTCCGAGGTGAAGCAGACCACCTCGCAGCGGCCGAGCCCCGGTCGAACGGGCGTGAACGGGGTGATCTCGCCGGGCTCCTCGGCGACCCGGCCACTGAGCGACGGGAACCGGTTCTCGAAGACCACCACGTCGTAGTCGGGCGCGGGAACCTCGGTGAGCCGGTCGCCCACCGACGGGTCGAGGGGGCACTCGTTCGCCGGTGGGAGGAAGGTACGGGTCTGCCGATGCACGGCCACCGCCACCCACTCGTCGGTGAGCGGGTCGTAGCGCAGTTGGGACGCGGGGGGTGGCGGCGGCAGGTCACGGCGGTCCGGCTGGTCGCGGACCGCGTCGTCGCGTTCGTCGAAGTAAATCAGTTCCCGGCCGTCGGCCAGGTCGATCGCTGTGCGTTTCACTGCGCCGCCCCCTCACTCGTCGGCGTGCGCGTCGCACGGCCCGCCCCTGTCGCTTCTACCATGATCAATTCGCCCACCTGTTCGCCGAGTACCCGTCGGGCTGGCGCAGGCAACCGGTCGTCGCTGACCAGTACGTGTGCTGCCGCCAGCTCGACGATCGAGGAGATGCCCACGGTGCCCCACTTGGTGTGGTCGGCCAGCACCACCAGCCGGTCCGCCGCGGCCACGAGCGCCCGGTCGGTCTCCGCCTCCATGAGGTTCGGGGTGGTGAAGCCGGCCCGCTCGGTGATGCCGTGCACACCCAGGAAGAGCAGGTCCAGGTGCAGTGCCCGGACGGCCCCGACCGCGAGCGGGCCGACAAGCGCGTCCGACGGCGTGCGGACGCCCCCGGTGAGCACCACAGTCTGGTCCGGCCGACCAGCGGCGTGCAGGATCTCGGCCACCGGCAGCGAGTTGGTCACCACGGTCAGGCCGGGCACGTCCACCAGCTTGCGGGCCAGTTCGGCGGTGGTGGTGCCGGCGGAGAGCGCGACAGCAGCGCCCGGCCGGACCAGTTGGGCCGCCCGATCCGCGATGGCGGCCTTCTCGGCGAGTTGACGGACCGACTTGGCGTGAAAGCCGGGCTCGTCGGTCGAGCTCGGTCCGGCTGCCGTGGCCCCGCCGTGCACCTTGGCCAGCAGGCCACGCTCGTGCAGCACGTCCAGGTCGCGGCGGATGGTCATGTCGGAGACCCCGAACTCGCCCGCTAGCTCACTCACCCGCACCCCGCCGGTGGACCGCAGCCGCTCCAGGATGGCCGCCTGCCGCTGCTGAGCGAGCATTCGCCGTGCCTCCCGGAGGTCCCCGTACTCTCACGCGGTCAAACGTGTTCCAACAAAGACGAACACTAGCGCGAAGCGAACGGTGGCCGGACAGCGGCTACGGACCCGGCTCAGGCAGAAGCGATCTTCAACTCCACCCAACCGGTCTCGGTGAGCTGGTGCAGCACGGCCTGAACCGCGTCCGCGACGCTGAGATCTGTGGTGTCCAACACCAGGTCGGCGTCGCTCGGCTCCTCGTACGGATCGTCGATGCCGGTCATCCCGGTGAGCAGGCCGGCCCGCGCCCGCGCGTACAGGCCCTTGCGGTCCCGGCGCTCACACTCCGCAAGCGGAGTGGCGACGTGCACCAGCACGAAACCCGCTCCCGCGGCCAGCGCCATCTCGCGGGCGGTGGCACGGGCCGCCGCGTACGGGGCGATCGGGCAGCAGATGGCCACCCCCCGGTGCCGGGCGATCTCGGCGGCCACCCACCCGATCCGCCGGACGTTCATGTCCCGGTCGGCCTTGCTGAAGCCGAGCCCGGCGGTGAGCTCCCGGCGCACCACATCCCCGTCGAGCAGGGTCACCGTGCGGTCGCCGCTCTCCCGCAACGCGTCGGCCAGCCCGCGGGCGACTGTCGACTTGCCGGAGCCGGAGAGGCCGGTCATGAAGACCACAAGCCCGCGGTGCCGACGCGGTGGCCGGGCCCGGGCCAGCTCCCGCGCCACGGCCGGCGGGGTGTGCCACTCCGGCAGGGGGAAACCCCGATCCAGCAGGTCGTCGATCTCCGGCTGGGTGAGCGCGAGTCGACGGTTGCGCGGTGGGATGTCCTCCCGCCAGCGCCACTGCCCGTCCCGGTTGTCGTAGGCCAGCTCGCGCGGCACCAGCACCCGCAACCCGGCGCCGGAGAGCATCTCCCCGGTGGACAGCAGGTGGGTGACGCCGTACGCGGCGGAGACCCGGGCGCGGAGCAACGCGTCGCTGATCTCCTCCCGGCGATGTGACAACGGCACCGCGATCACGGTGGCCGGCGGCATCCGGTCCCGGGCGGCGAAGATCGTACGCACAAGCGCCTCCGGCGGGAGCCCGCCGACGCCACCCTCACCTACCGGGATCATCACCAGCAGGTGCGCGGCCAGGGTGCGGGCGGCGTGCGCGATCTGAGCGAGCTGGGGACGGTGCAGCGGCCGGTCGGCGATCACACCGAGCACCCGGCCCGGGGGCAGCAGCGCACGGACCTCCTCGGGGCTGCGGCGCAGTCGCTGGAACGGACCGTGGCCACCGTCGCCCAGCCGCCGGACCTGGCCGCCGACCCCGGCGACGCCCTCGCGTACCGGCCAGACGTCCGCCACGTCCAGGGCAGCCGCCGGCGCGCCCTCGCCGTCGGTAAGCACCAACGCCCGGCGGGCCGGGTCGCGCGGATCGAAGCCCTGAGCCAGCGCGGCCGGCACCTGGAGGGTCACCGCGACCTGCCAGGGGGTGCCGTCGGCAAGCTGGCCGCGTCGGCTGACCGACACCAGGTCGGCCCGGGTCATGAAACCGGTGAGGGGGGCGTACGCACCGGTCAGCAGCAGCTCCAGATCCGCGAGCTCACCGGGACGCGGCGTGTACGCCGGTGCGTCCTGCAGCACCTCGTCGGGCAGCACCCAGCCGTTGCTCATCCACACCCCCCACTCGCTGACCGGCACACAGTTTCGCAGCAGACCGACGATCGGTCGAGGCCGCCACTCCACGACCCGGCCGGGCGGCTCGGCACCGCTCCGATCGCGGCCGGCCTCAGCCCGGACCGGTAGTCGTCGATGCGGCGGTCGAACTCGCCGTCGAGATTCTCGACGCCCAGGTGACGCGGGCGCGACTCCCGACCGGCCGGGAGGTGAATGGTGCCACCCCGGACCGGTCTTTCCCGCGTCGGGGTCGCGCCGGACGCGCCACCGGCGACAACGGCCCCACCGCCCCGGGTGGGGGGACCCTAAGGGTCCGTCGGGGCAAGGATCAGGGAAGCGCCGGGGGCGTGGTGGTGTCCGAGGTGGGCGTGGACTCCCTACGCTGGCAGCGTGACACTGATCGCGACCCAGTCGCTCACCAAGACGTACGGAGGTCGGGTCACCGCGCTCGCCGACCTCACCGTCGCCGTCGAGCCCGGGATCATCGGCCTGGTGGGCGCGAACGGCGCCGGCAAATCCACGTTGATCAAGATTCTGCTCGGCCTCCTCCCACCGACAAGCGGTCAGGTGTCGGTGCTCGGCATCGACCCGACCGTAGACCCGGCGCAGGTCCGCTCCCGGGTCGGCTACATGCCCGAGCACGACTGCCTGCCGCCGGACCTGTCCGCCGCCGAGTTGGTCACCCACCTCGGCCGGATGAGCGGCCTGCCCCGCACCGCCGCCCGCGAGCGGGCGTCGGAGGCGCTGCGGCACGTCGGCCTCTACGAGGAGCGCTACCGTCCGGTCGGTGGCTACTCCACAGGCATGAAGCAACGCGTCAAGCTGGCCCAGGCGCTTGTGCACGACCCCGACCTGCTGCTGCTCGACGAGCCGACGAACGGGCTGGACCCGGCCGGCCGCGACGCCATGCTGGCCCTGGTGCACCGGATCGGCACCGAGTTCGGCATCTCCGTGCTGGTCTGCTCGCACCTGCTCGGCGAGGTGGAGCGGATCTGCGACACGCTCATCGCCATCGACGGCGGCCGGTTGCTGCGCGCCGACAACATCTCCGCGATGACCTCGGCCACCGACGTGCTCGCCGTGGAGGTCAGCGAAGGCACCGAGGAGCTCGCGGCCCGGCTTGCCGAGTTGAAGCTGCCGGTCGCCCGGGACGGGCGACTGCTCCTCGTGCCGCTCGCTGACGACGGCACCTACGACCTGATCCTCGGCGCGGTCGCCGAACTGGACCTGCCACTGCACCGACTGGACCAGCGCCGGCACCGGGTGGCCGAACTCTTCGCCACGAGGGAGCTCACTCATGCCTGAGTCGTCCACCACCGCCGCGCGCTCCACGCCGACCGGCGTCATCCACGACATCGGCTACCAGCGCTACCAGGGTCCGCGGCTGGGCCGCCGACAGGTCTTCGGCGCGCTCTACCTGCACGGGCTGCGCACCGCGTTCGGCTTCGGGCGCAGCGCCAAGGCCAAGATCTTCCCATGGCTGGTGGTCGGCATCGTCAGCCTGGTCGCGGTGGCCCTGGCCGCGATACGCAGCCAGATCGGCGAGCCGGTCGCCACGTACGCCCAGTTCGCCGACGCGATGAGCTGGCTGGTCATCTTCTTCGTCGCTGTCGTCGCCCCGGAGCTGGTCTCCCGGGACCTGCGCAGCGGCGTCCTGCCGCTGTACTTCTCCCGGCCGCTGCCGCGCGCCGACTACGCGATGGCCAAGCTGCTGGCGCTTGTCACCGCGCTCTGGCTGCTGCTCGGCGGGCCACAGCTGCTGATGTTCCTGGGCGCCGCGTTCACCACCAAGCAGGGCATGCGCGGAGTGTGGAACGAACTGCTCGACCTGCTGCCCGGGCTGCTCTACGCGGGGCTGTGGGCGGTGGTCTTCGCCTCGGTCGGCCTGCTTGTCGCGTCGCTGACCGGCAAGCGTGCCTTCGCCGCCGGCGGCGTGGTCGCGGTCTTCCTGATGACCACCCCGATCGTGGGCGTGCTGAGCATCCTGCCGTCGCGCGCCGCCAACGAGTTGGCCGGGCTCGCCTCCCCCTCCACCCTGGTCCAGGGGGTGGGCATCTGGTCACTCGGTGACCTGCTGGTCGAGGGCGATCCGGGCGAGATGATGATCGGCGGGTTCGGCCCGGTCTATGCCCTGGGCGCGGTGCTGTTGGTCGCCGGCGCGACCGCCCTCCTGCTGGTCCGCTACCGGAAGGTCGCCTCCTGATGAGCACGCTGAGCCTGACCGGGGTGTCCCGGTGGTACGGCAACGTGGTCGCGGTCAACGACATCAGCATGGCGCTGGGATCGGGCGTGACAGGGCTGCTCGGCCCGAACGGCGCCGGCAAGACCACGCTGCTGCACATGATGGCCGGTTTCCTCGCCCCGTCGCGTGGCACCGTGACCCTCGACGACGAGCCGACCTGGCGTAACCCCGACGTCTACCGGCGGCTGGGGCTGGTCAGTGAACGGGAGGCGGTGCAGGGTTTCCTCACCGCGTACGAGTTCGTGCTGGCCAGCGCGAAGCTGCACCGGCTGCCCGATCCGGCGGCGGCGGCCCGACGGGCCATCGACCTGGTGGAGCTGGAGTCGGCGCAGGACCGCCGGATCGGCACGTACTCCAAGGGCATGCGCCAGCGGGCCCGGGTGGCCGCCGCGTTGGTGCACGACCCGCAGGTGCTGCTTCTCGACGAGCCGTTCAACGGCATGGACCCCCGTCAGCGGCTGCACATGATGCAGCTGCTGCACAGCCTTGGTGACGCCGGCCGGACGATCCTGTTCAGCTCGCACATCCTGGAGGAGGTCGAGCAGGTCTCCGGGACGGTGCAGGTGATGGTGGCCGGCCGGTTGGCCGCCTCCGGCGACTTCCGGACCATCCGCCGGTTGATGACGAACCGCCCGCACGTCTTCGCGGTGCGGTCCACCGACGACCGGGCGTTGGCCGTCGCGCTGATCGCCGAGGCGTCGGTGAGTGGGGTCGAGTTGGACCCGACCGGCCTGACCGTGCGGGCCGGTGACTATGGCGCGTTCACCCGGGCGCTGCCCCGGATCGCGCTCACGCAAGGCATCCGGGTGCGCCAGTTGGTGCCGTCCGACGAGTCTCTGGAGAGCGTCTTCTCCTACCTGGTGGAGGCCTGACATGTCGACAATTACCTGGATCACCGCGCGTGGGTTGTTCGGCCGGCGTCGGTTCCTGCTGCTGCTTCCGCTGCCGTTGGTGCTGCTCGGGCTGGCCATCCTCTGTCGGTCGCTGGGGGTGGACCCGGGCGAGTGGGGGCCGCCGGTGCTTGTCGGCCTGGGGCTGGCAGTGGTGCTGCCGGTGGTTGCGTTGATCATCGGCACGGGTGTGTTGGGCGCCGAGATCGACGACGGCACCGTCGTGCACATCCTGACCAAGCCGCTGCCGCGCTGGCAGATCGTGCTGCCGAAGCTCGCGGTGGCCGCCGGGGTCACAGCGGTGACCGTCGCGGTGCCGCTCTACGTCGCGGGCGTGCTCGCCGACTCGGTACGCCTCGGTCTGGCGCTCGCGGTCGCGGCGGCGCTCGGCGCGCTTGCGTACTCGGCGTTGTTCCTCGCCCTCAGCCTGGTCACCAGGCGGCCGGTGCTGCTCGGGCTGGTCTACGTGCTGATCTGGGAGGGGCTGCTGGGCAACTTCGTCAGCGGCACCAAGGTGCTCTCCATCCAGCAGTACGTGATCGCCCTCACCGACCGGATCGCCCCCACCGGGCTGTTGGAGACGACAGTGTCGGTGCCGGTGGCCTCGGTGATGACCGCGCTGGTGAGCGTCGGCTTCACCGTGCTGGCAATCGACCGTCTGCGCTCGTTCAGCGTGGCCGGCGAGACGAGCTGAGACAGGTGCGAAACGGTGCTCCGGCCAGCCACCCTTCGGCGGTAGGGCTGGCCGGATGGACCGGTCGACCCCCGTCGGGCCAGGCTGTCGGGTGTGAGTGTCGAAGCGGAGCGGACGTCGTTGGCTGAGCCGTACTCCCGGAGCAGCCGGCCGTGGTTGACCAGCCTGGCGGTCGCCGGGCTGGCCTCCGCCACGGTGGCCACCGCTGCCCAGGGCAGCGGGCAGTTCCACTGGTGGGCCGTGTTCATCCTGATCCCGGCCGCGTTGATCGCGGCCAGCGGCGGGCCGTTGCTGGTCCGCGGTGGTGGCCGGGCCTTCGCGGGATACATGCTCGCCTGCGTCGGCACGATCGTCTTCGCGGTGGGCGCGCTGTTGATGTTCGGCGTGATGGGGCGGGGTTGGCCGTTGCTCGTGGTGCTGCCCTGCCTGGCGGTCGCCGGCACCTACGGTTGGCGGGCGGCCCACCCGCTGGCCCGCGGTCTGCACCGGGCGGTGGCCCTGCTCGCGCTGACCGGGGCGCTGCTCGGGCTGACCCTGCAACTGATCCGGGTCGACCTGATCCAGTTGGAGACCGGCTGGTGGGGGGCGTTCCTGATGCTTGCCGGCGCCATCGTGCTCGGCAACGCGGGCGAGCTGACCCGACACCGGATGCCGTACCGCCTCCAGGCGATCACCCTGCTGGTTGGTCCCGCCGTGGTGGCGTTCCTACTCGGCCTGCGCTTCCTGCGCGGCTGGTGACGGCGTCCGCCGCCGCCCCCGGGGGGTGGGCGGCGGCGGACGCAGGTCAGAACGCGGAGGCGATGACGAGCTCCGGGGTGCGGTCGGGGAGCAGGTCGAGTTTGCCGATCCGGCCGGCCGCCCGGAGGTCGTCGGCGACGAGGGTGAGCTGCTCCAGGAGGGCCGCCGGGCCCAGCGCCTCGGCCAGCGGCACCTCCGCCCTCATCGACAGCTTTCGCTCCGACTTGGCCCGGCGCACCTGGCTCAACGCGTCGCCGGCGAGCCGCAGCAGCGCCGGGTCGCCCGACCCCTCGATCGACCGGGCCACTTCGTAGGTGGTGGGCCACGGCGCGCGGTGCACCGAGCCGTACCGCCACCACGACCAGACCTCCTCGGTCACGTACGGCAGCACCGGGGCGAAGAGGCGGAGCTGCACCGAGAGCGCCGTGGCGAGCGCCGCCCGCGCCGAGTCGGCTGCCGCGCCGGTGCCGTAGGCGCGTTCCTTCACCAACTCGATGTAGTCGTCGCAGAACCGCCAGAAGAACGCCTCGGTCGCCTGCAACGCGGCAGTGTGGTCGTACGCGTCGAGGGCGGCACCCGCCGCGGTGACCACTGTGGCCAACTCGGCGAGCATGGCCCGGTCCAGTGGGGTGGTCGCCGACAGCTCCAGGTCGCGGCGCGGCGCGTTCGCGGCCCCCAGCCCGAGCGCGAACTTGGACGCGTTGAGCAGCTTGGTGGCCAGCCGGCGGCCGATCTTGATCTGCGCCGGATCGAAGGCCAGATCCATGCCGGGCTTGCCGCTGGCCGCCCAGTAGCGCACCGCGTCCGAGCCGTGCTGTTCCAACAGGGCCAGCGGGGTGACCACGTTCCCCTTGGACTTGGCCATCTTCTTGCGGTCCGGGTCGAGGATCCAGCCGGAGAGCACGGTGTCCCGCCAGGGCAGCACCCCGTGCTCGAAGTGCGAACGGACCACGCTGTCGAAGAGCCAGGTCCGGATGATCTCCTGCCCCTGCGGGCGGAGGTCCATCGGAAAGACCTGCGCGAACAGCTCCGGGTCGGTCTCCCAGCCACCGACGATCTGCGGGGTCAGCGACGAGGTGGCCCAGGTGTCCAGCACGTCCGGGTCACCTATGAAACCGCCCGGCCGGCCGCGCTGCGACTCGTCGTACCCGGGCGCCGGGTCACTTGACGGGTCGACCGGCAGCGCGGACTCGTCCGGCGTGAGAGGGTGGGACCAGTCCGGCTCGCCAGTGTCGTCGAGCCGGTACCACACCGGCACCGGCACCCCGAAGAAGCGCTGCCGACTGACCAGCCAGTCTCCGGTCAGGCCGCCCACCCAGTTGTCGTAGCGGTGCTTCATGTGCGCCGGCACCCAGTGCAGCTGCTCGCCCCGGGCCAGCAGGGTGGCCCGCAGGTCGGCGTCGCGGCCGCCGTTGCGCAGATACCACTGTCGAGTCGAGACGATCTCCAGTGGGCGGTCGCCGCGCTCGTAGAACTTCACCGGGTGGGTGATCGGGCGTGGCTCGCCGATCAGGTCCCCCGCGTCGGCAAGCATGCCGACGATCTCCCGGCGGGCGCCGTTGACGGTCTGCCCGGCCAGCGCCGCGTACGGCTGCGCCGGCACCCCGGCCGGCGGTTCCGGAAGCAGCCGGCCGTCGCGGCCGATGATCACCCGGGTGTCGAGTTCGAGATCCCGCCACCAGGTCACGTCGCTCAGGTCGCCGAACGTGCAGACCATCGCGATGCCGGTGCCCTTGCCCGGATCGGCGAGCGGGTGGGCGTGCACCGGCACCTCGACGGCGAACAGCGGGCTGCGCACTGTCGTGCCCACCAGGTCGGCGTACCGCTCGTCGTCGGGGTGACAGACAAGCGCCACGCAGGCGGGCAGCAGCTCCGGTCGGGTGGTGTCGATGTGCACCTCGCGACCGCCCGGCCCGGCGAACCGCAGCCGGTGGTACGCGCCGGGGCGCTCCCGGTCCTCCAACTCCGCCTGGGCGACGGCGGTGGCGAAGCCGACGTCCCAGAGCGTCGGCGCCTCCGACTGGTACGCCTCGCCGCGGCGCAGGTTGCGCACGAACGCCCGCTGGCTCGTGGTCCGGGCGATCCGACCGATCGTCGTGTAGGTCAACGACCAGTCCACCGAGAGCCCGAGGCGTCGCCACAGCGCCTCGAAGGCCTGCTCGTCGGTGACCGTCAGCAGCTCGCACAGCTCGATGAAGTTGCGCCGGGAGATCGGGGTGGGGTCGCGGCGGGCCGCGTCGTCGACCGGGGCCGCCGGTGGTCGCCACACCGGGTCGTACGCCAGCGCCGGATCGCAGCGCACCCCGTAGACGTTCTGCACCCGACGCTCGGTGGGTAGGCCGTTGTCGTCCCAGCCCATCGGGTAGAAGACGACCTTGCCGTGCATCCGCTGGTAACGCGCGATGATGTCGGTGTGCGTGTACGAGAACACGTGCCCCATGTGCAACTCGCCCGATACGGTCGGCGGCGGGGTGTCGATGGCGTACACGTCGGCCCTGCGACCATTCCCGCGCGGCGCGTCTGACGCCGCGCCGCGACCGGGAACAGTCGTCTTCGAGCGGTCGAACGCGTACGTGCCCTCCTCCTGCCAGCGGCGTGCCCAGCTCTCCTCGAGCCCGTCCAGGGTCGGACGCTCGGGGACGCCGGCGCGGGCCGTCCTCGCCGTATCGGTCATCCTGCGATCGTAGGCACCGCGAGGGTGCCGGACCACGCAGTTACGACCGGGACACGAGGGCCGGTGGCGCCGGGCAGGTCGGCTATCTGTCGTCGGCCGGAGGTTCCGGGTGCAGCCGGTGGGCTATCGCCGTCAACTGGCGGACCAGATCGCTGCGGCTGTCCGCCGCCCAGGCCACGCAGACCCGGTTGGGGCCGATGTCGGCGATCACGCTGTGCCGCACGTCGGGGCGGCTGTAGAAGAGCGCCGTCGACAGGGGCAGGACCACCACGCCGCGCCCGGCCGCGACGTACTCCAACTTCTCCTCCACGGTCCGTACGGACCGCTCCGGCAGCCGTTCGCCGGCCCGCATCTCGGCGGCGACGTCCCGCCATTCCGGCACCGCCTCCGGGTCCTGGAGCAGGTGCTCGTCGGCGAGGTCGTGGATGCTGACCCGCTGCTTGCCGGCCAGCCGATGGTCGGCCGGCACGACTACTACCCGTGGCTCGTCGAAGAGCGGTTCCAGGGCGAGGTCCCGGGGGTCCAGCGGCAGCCGGACGTAGCCGGCGTCGACCCGTCCGTCCCGGATCATCTCGGTCTGGTCGTCCCATCCGGTACGCACCACCTCGACCTCCAGTCCCGGATTGGCCTCGCGCAGCGCGCGAACCTCGGCGGTGACGGTGAGGCCGGGCATGAATCCGAGCCGGAAGGTGCGGGCGCCGCCGCGGGCGGTGTCGAGCACCCTGCGCCGCAGCGCGTTGGCGCGGGCCAGTAGCACCGTCCCGTCCGCCCGCAACTGCTCGCCGGCGGCGGTCAGCGCGGTGTGGCGTTGGTTCCGGTGCAGCAGTTGGGTGCCCAGTTCGCGTTCCAGCGCCCGGATCTGGCGGGACAGCACCGGCTGGGCGATGCGCAGTTCGGTGGCGGCCCGACCGAAATGCAGGTGCTCGGCGACGGCCAGGAAGTAGCGCAGTTTCCGCAGGTCGAGGTCGGCGTCCACGTTAATACCCTACGGGTATCACAGCTGACCACAAGGGTCTTGGACGGTGTAATGGGAACCGACGCAGTGTTGGCGCAGGCCCCATCCGAGAGAAAGGCACCATAGCCATGGACACCACTTCCCTGCGTTCCCGGCACGTCGTCGTCCTTGGCGGCACCTCCGGCATCGGCCTCGCGACGGCCCGGGCGGCCGCGGAGGCCGGGGCGGTCGTCACCGTCGCCTCCAGCAACCCGGCCAGCATCGAGCGGTCGCTCGCCGAGCTACCGGAGGGCGCGCACGGCCACGTCGTCGATCTGACCGACACCGAGGCTGTGGGCCGGCTGTTCACCCGACTGGCGGCGGACGTCGGCCCGGTCGACCACCTCGCCTACACCGCCGGCGAGCCGCTGGCCCTGATGTCCCTGGACGACCTGGAGGTGGACCGGGCGCGGCAGTTCTTCGAGCTGCGCTACTTCGGGGCGCTCGGCGCGGTCCGGGCCGCCGCCCCGCACCTGCGCGACGGCGGCTCCGTCACGCTCACCAGCGGGACCGCCTCCGCCCGGCCCGGCCCGGGTTGGTCGGTGGCGGCCAGCATCTGCGGAGCGACGGAGGCACTGACCCGCGCCCTCGCCGTCGACCTCGCGCCGCGCCGCATCCGGGTGAACGCGGTCGCCCCGGGCGTCATCCGCAGCCCGCTCTGGGCGTCGATGTCCGAGGCCGACCGGGAGGAGTTGTACCGGCTCAGCGCGGCGTCCGTGCCGCTGGGCCGGGTCGGGGAGGTCGACGATGTCGCCTCCGCGTACCTGTTCACGATGGTCAATCCGTACACCACCGGGACGGTGCTCACCGTCGACGGCGGGACGGTGCTCGCCTAGACCAGCGAGTCGCGCCACTGCCGGTGCAGCGCCGCGTACCTGCCGCCGGCCTCGGCCAGCACGGCTGGCGGGCCGTCCTCGACGACCCGCCCGCCGTCCAGGACCAGCACCCGGTCGGCGGTTTCCACAGTGGAGAGTCGGTGTGCGATCACCAGGGCGGTGCGGTCGCGCAGAATGGTGCCGAGAGCCCGCTGCACCAGCCGTTCGGTAGGCACGTCCAGTGACGACGTCGCCTCGTCCAGGATCAACACTGTCGGGTCGGCCAGGAACGCCCGGGCGAACGCGACAAGTTGCCGCTGCCCGGCGGAGAGCCGGCCGCCGCGCCGGTGCACCTGGGTGGCGTACCCGTCGGGCAGGGCGGCGATGAAGTCGTGCGCGCCGATCGCCCGCGCGGCGGCCTGCACCGTCTCGTCGTCCGCGCTCGGGCGACCGAACCGGATGTTCTCCGCGACGGTCCCACTGAACAGGTGGTTCTCCTGGGTCACCAACACCACGGCACGGCGCAGGTCGGCGTCGCTCACCTCGCGCAGGTCGACTCCGTCGAGCCGGACCGTCCCGGTGTCCGGGTCGTGGAACCGGGCGACCAGTTTGGCGATCGTCGACTTGCCCGCGCCGGTCGGCCCGATCAGCGCCACCGTCTGTCCGGCCGACACGGTCAGCTCCAGGCCGCCGAGGATCGGGGTGCCGGCCCGGTAACCGAAGGAGACCGCCCGGAAGGTCAACTCGCCGCGACCCGGCCCGGTCGGCAGCGGTGTGGGGCGTTCCGGCTCGGCCACTGCCGGCCGTTCGTCGAGCACCCCGGCCAGCTTCTCCAGCGCGGCGGTGGCCGACTGAAGGGAGTTGTAGAACTGGCTCAGCTCCTGCATCGGCTCGAAGAAGCGACGCAGGTAGAGCAGGAACGCGGCGAGCACACCTACCTCGGTCTGGCCGTCGAGCACCCGCCACCCGCCATAGCAGAGCACCGCCGCCACCGTGACGTTGCCGATCAGCTTGATCGCCGGCGAGTACGTGGCGATCAGTCGGAACGCGTGCAGGCTGGTCCGTCGGTAGTCGTCACCGAGCGCCACGAAGATCCGTTGGTTGCGCGGCTCCCGGCGGAACGCCTGCACCGCCTGGATGCCCCGCATCGACTCGACGAAGTGCACGATGACAAGCGCTACCGCGTCCCGGGTCCGCCGGTACGCGCTTGCCGACGACCTGGCGAACCAGCGCGAGAGCGAGAACAGGAACGGGAAGGCCAGCAGCGTCACGGCGGCCAGCGGCAGGTCCAGCCAGAGCAGGATGGCGGCCACCGACAGCATCGACAGCCCGGCCATCACCAGGTTGTCGATGCCACCGTCGGCCAGTTCGGCGATCGAGTCCAGGTCACTTGTGAGCCGGGAGACCATCCGGCCGGAGGTGTACCGCTCGTGGAAACCCACGGACAGCCGCAGGAAGTGCCCGAACACCCGCTGCCGCAGGTCGAGCAGGACGGCCTGGCCGATCCGCGCGGAGAGGGTGAGGAACCCGCGCCGGGCCGCGTACTCGGTAAGCGAGGCGACCACGAACGCCCCGGCGACGGCGACCAGCGGACCGGCGTTGCCGGCGCGCAGCGGTGCGATGGCCCGGTCGATGCCGATCATGACCAGGTACGGGCCGGCCATCGCGGCGGCGTTCTGGGTGAGCAGCAGGCCGACAGCGGCGGTGAGCCGCCCCCGGTGTGGCCGGAGCTGGTCGGCGAGCAGGGCCCGGCTGAGCCGGCGCAGCCGGGCCACCGCCTCGGGCGAGGTGTCCTCGGCTCGGCTGCGGTCCGCCTCCGGGTCGGTGGCGGTTCCGCGCCAGCGGGTCAGCTCCGGTTCCTCCTCGGGCGATGGTTCGGCCTGCTCCGGCACTGTCACGAGCGCACCAGCCCCCACCCGTCCGAGGGGAACGGGGTCGGACCGGCGGCTTCCGTCGCCGGTGGATGCCCGGTGGGTGGGTCGGCGGCCAGCAGCGCCCGGTACGCCGGCACGGTGGCCAGCAGGTCCGAGTGCCGGCCCACGGCGGTGATCCGCCCGTCCTGGAGCAGGGCGACCCGGTCGGCCAGGGCGATCGTCGACGGCCGGTGCACCACCAGCAGCGCGGTGCTGTCCCGCAGGACCTGCCGCAGAGCCGCCTCGACAAGCGCCTCGGTGTGCACGTCGAGAGCGGACAGCGGGTCGTCGAGCACCAGCACCGCCGGTCGGCCGAGCACTGCCCGCGCCAACGCGAGCCGCTGCCGCTGCCCACCGGAGAGGGAGATGCCCTGCTCACCGACGCGGGTGGCCAACCCCCACGGCAGCTCGTACGCGAAGTCGGCCTGCGCCAGCGCGAGGGCCGCGCGGACATCGTCGTCGTTGGCGTCCGGGTGCCCCAGGGTGAGGTTCTCCCGCACCGACATGGAGAAGAGCGTGGGTTCCTCGAACGCCACCCCGACCAGTCGGCGCAGCGAGGCCAGCCGCAGTTCGCGCAGGTCGTGCCCGTCCAGGGTGATCCGGCCGGAGGTCACCTCGTGCAGCCGGGGCACCAGCGAGAGCAGCGTGCTCTTGCCGGAGCCGGTGGCGCCGACCAGGGCGAGCGTCTCGCCCGGCTCGATGGCCAGGTCGATCTCGCGCAGCACCGGCGCGGGGGCGTCCGGGTAGCTGAACGAGACCCGCTCGACGCGGAGCCGGCCGTGCACTCTGTCGCGGGGCAGCGCGAGCGCGCCGGGGGAGTCCACGATCTGGGGCGGGGTGTCCAGCACCTCCTGGAGCCGGTCGGCGGCGGTGGCGGCCTCCTGACCGTTGGCGATGATCCAACCCAGCGACTGCACCGGCCAGATGAGCATCAGTTGGAGGCTCACGAACGCGACAAGCTCGCCGATGGTGAGCGCGCCCTTCGCGGCGGCGGCCGCACCGGCCACCAGCACCACGCCCAGTGTCACGTTGGGCACCAGGTCGAGCAGCGCGGAGGTGCTGGCGAGCAGCCGCGCCTTGCCGACGCCGGTGTCGTGCAGTCGCCGCGCCCCGACGCCGAAGCGGGCGGCCAGTTCCGGCCCCCGGCCGTACGCCTTCATGGTGCGCAGGCCCTGCGCGGTCTCCTCGATGAGGGTCGCCACGTCGCCCTGCTGGTCCTGCATCCGTCGGGACGCGGCGTGGTAGTGCCGCCCGAACCGGCGGCTGATCAGCAGCAGCGGCACCGAGCTGGCCGCGACCAGCGCACCGAGCATCGGGTGCAGGTTGACGAGCAGCACGACCACGACCACGTAGGTGGTCAGGTTGAGCATCAGGAAGAGCACGCCGAAGGAGAGGAAACGGCGGATCACCGACAGGTCGCTGGTGATCCTGGAGAGCAGCTGACCGGACTGCCAGCGGTCGTGGAAGCTGGTCGGCAACCGTTGCAGGTGGGCGTAGACGTCGGCGCGCAGCGCCGCCTCCATGCCCACCGCGGAGGAGGACTGCACCCACCGACGGATGAAGATGAGCACCGCCTCGACCACGCCCAGCAGCAGCGCCAGGCCGCCGAGCTGGAACAGCCCGGCCGGTTCGTGTCGGGCCACCGGCCCGTCCACCACCCGTTGCACGACGAGCGGTACGGCGATCCCGGCCGCCGTGGCGGCGAGCCCCGCGACGAGCAGCCAGCCGAACTCGGCGGCGTACGGGCGGAGGTAGGGGTGCAGTCGCCAGAGGTTGTGTAACGGGTGCCGGGGCGCGGCGACCCGGGTGGCCGGGTTGCCGTCGCTCCGCACAGGCATACAAGACGGTAACGTCAATGGCAGGCGACGCCGGTGTCAGCTTGCTGTCAACCCGCGCTCATGACCGAGAAGCCACTTCTTCACGTCCAGCCCCCAGCGGTATCCGCCGAGAGTGCCGTCGGTGCGCAGCACCCGGTGGCAGGGCACGAACAGGGCCGCCGCGTTCCGGGCGCAGGCGGCCGCGGCGGCCCGCACCGCAGGTGGTCGACCGGCAAGCGCGGCGTACCCGGTGTAGGTGACCGGCGCGCCGGGTGGCACCTCGCGCAGCACCTGCCAGGCGTGCGCCATGAACTCACCGCCGGTGCGCTGACGGACCGGCACCGCGTCGATGGCGTCGAGTTCGCCGTCCAGGTAGGAGTGGACCGCCGCGGTGACCGGGCCGAGGGCGGCCCGTTGCCGCACCGGCGCCCGCAGGCTCGGGTGGATCAGGGGCAGCAGCGCCGCCGGATCCGGCGTGAAGCCTGCGGCGAGTACGTCGCCGTCCGGGCCGGCGAGGATGCTCAACGGACCGGCCGGCGTGCTCAGTACGGTGCTGTCGATGGTCATGCCGCTCTCCAGAGTCTCATCGTTGCGTAGGACCGCCAGGGGCGCCAACGGTCGGCGTACCCGTCGAGGGTGGTCGGGGTGTCGGGCAGGCCGAGGGCGGCGGCGCCGCGCCGGACCGCGAGGTCGGTGCCGAGCAGGATGTCCGGGTCGCCGAAGGCGCGCATGGCCAGGTAGTTGGCGGTCCACGGGCCGATGCCGGGCAGCGCGAGCAGCCCTCGACGGGCCTCCTCCCGGTCGGCACCCGCCGCGAGGTCTACCGACCCGTCGACCACCGCCCGCGCCAACCCCCGCAGCGCCTCCCGCCGCCCCACCGGCATCCCGAACCCAGAGTCCGGCAGCACCAGCAGTTCTTCCGCCCCCAAAAAACCCCGCAACCGCCCCGCCCCTCCTTGTTGATCATGAAGTTGTTGTCCCGACACGCCGGCATCGGTGGCAATAACTTCATGATCGACGCGAGTTGTGTGGGCGGCGAGGAGGCGGGTCAGGGTCTTCTGGGCGGCGGTGACCGAGACCTGCTGGCCGATGATGGCCCGGACGGCCATCTCGAAGCCGTCCACCGCACGAGGGACGCGGATGCCGGGCTCTGCCGCCACCACGGGGGCCAGCGCCGGGTCGGCGGCCAGGGTGGCGTCGATCGCCGCCGGGTCCGCGTCCAGGTCGAGCAGCCGGCGGCAGCGCGCCACCGCGGGTGCCAGGTCGCGCAGGTCGGTCAACCGCAGCGTCGCCGCCACGTGCCCGGCCGCCGGGGTCAGCGCCACCTCGCCGGTGCCGTGCGGCAACCGCAGACCCCGGTGGTACGTCCCCGCGCGGACCTCGTCCACCCCGGGCAGCGCCCGCACCGCGAAGAAGTCGAGTAGCGCCTGGGCGTGCAGCGGCGGACGGTACGCCAACCGCAGCGCGAGGGTGCCCGCACCGGCCGGCGTCCGCTGGCCACCGCGCGCCGTCCGCAGGTCGGACGGGGCGCTCGCGTACACCTCGCGGAGCGTGTCGTTGAACTGTCGGACGCTGCCGAAGCCGGCCGCGAACGCGATCTCGGCCATCCCGAGGTCGGTGGTCTCGATCAGGATCCGGGCGGTCTGTGCCCGCTGGGCGCGAGCCAGCGCGAGCGGCCCGGCACCCATCTCGGCGCTCAGCATCCGGTGCAGGTGCCGCTCGGTGTAGCCCAGCCGGGAGGCCAGTCCGGGTACGCCGTCCCGGTCGACCACGCCGTCCGCGATCAGCCGCATCGCCCGGCCGACCACGTCCGCGCGAACGTCCCACAGGGGCGAACCCGGCGCGGCGTCCGGCCGGCAACGGCGGCAGGCGCGCAACCCGACACCCTGCGCGGCGGCGGCGGACGGAAAGAACCGGACGTTCTGCCGCTTGGGCGTGATCGCCGGGCAGGACGGCCGGCAGTAGATGCCGGTGGACGTCACCCCGGTGTAGAACCAGCCGTCGAACCGCTGGTCACGGCTGTCCACGGCCCGGTAACACCGCTCGAAGTCCAACTCCATGGCACCGATGATGCCCCGCTCGACCCGCCGGCGGCTGGCGGGAATCGGACCTGGGCGTGCCGGTGAGCAGGGGCCCGTCAGCGGGGGCGGCGACGTCGTCGATGCGGCTGACCGGATCCGGTGGGCTGGGCGGATCGGTTCGGCTGGGCGGATCGGTTCGGCTGGGCTGGTCGGTGGGGCTGACCGGCGCGGTGGGGCTGACCGATCAGCAGGGCCGACCGGAAAACCCCGTCCGGGTCGTACCGCTTCCACAGCCGTCGTACCCGGATCCCGGTCTCGCCCGGATAGATCCGGGCGAACGCGGCCGGGCCCGGTCGGCTCTCGAAGTTGACGTACCCGCCGTCGGCCCGCGCTCCGACGGCCCGCCAGGCGGCGTCCAACGCCGCCCCACCCTGGGGTGGGAACACCGAGGCGATGACAAGCGTGTCCTGGTGGCGGTGGGCGTACGCGGTCGCGTCCGGCGCCACGTCGTTGACCGCGCCGCCCAGCGAGCGGAGTTGGACCACCGCCCGCCCCGGCCCGGTCACCGCCCGCTGCAGGGCCCGCGCGCCGGCGTCGTCCAGCCCGGTGAACAGACCGTTCGTGGTCGTGCCGCGCTGCTGCCCGACGTTGGGGCTCAGGTGCGCGGTCGGCACCAGGGCCGGGTAGGGCAGCAGGTCGGTGCGGTGTTCGAGCACCTTGCCGATGGCGAGCAGCGGCTCCACCGCGGGTCGGGCCCGGCGCAGGCTCTCGGCGGCCACCACCGCGGTGATGGACATCAGGGCCGAGCGGCCCTCCGCGTAGACCACCGCCGCCGCGGACAACTCCCGGGGGGCCTGCGCGAGGTAGGCCGTCCACTCCCGGATGGTGCGCCCGTCCGGGTGCGTCTCCACCACCAGTTGCGTCACGCCGACGTTGCGCTGCTCGACCGCCTCGATCTCGAAGGCCAGCACGATCCCCGCACCAGCTCCGGCCCCTCGGACCAGCCAGAACAGTTCCGGCTCGTGTGCGGCGTCGGCGCGTACGAGCGTTCCGTCGGCGAGCACCACCTCGACCGCGCGGACGCGGTCGAGGGTGAGGCCGTGGGCGCGGACCAGCCAGCCCACCCCGCCGCCGGTGGCCAGGCCGCCGACGCCGACGCCGCCGTAGTCGCCCGAGCTGATCACCAGGCCGTACGGGGCCAACGCCCTCGCGACGTTCGCCCAGCGGGCGCCGGCTTCCACCCGGACCAGTCCGGCCCGCTCGTCGAGCACCTGCACCCGGTTGAGCAGGGACAGGTCGATGACCACACCACGGTTGTTCGAGGAGGCGCCGGAGAAGCCGTGCCCGCCGCTGCGGACGGCGATCGGCAGCCGCTGCTCCCGCGCGTAGCGCAGCGCGTCGACCACCTGTGCGGTGGTCTTCGGCAGCAGGATGGCGGCCGGCGACGCCGTCGTGGTGTACGTGGAGCGCAGTTGCGCGTACCGCCGGTCGCCGGGTGTGACGATCTGCCCGGTGAGTGAGGTGGGCACCCGGGGCATGGTGGTGCTCATCGTCGCTCCCGCAGCTCGCACGTCGGGTGTCCGGGATCGGTCATGGCCCAAGGATGGGCGGGCTGACCGGCCTCGGCAAACCCGGTGCACCGGCACCCGCTGTCCCCGGGGGCGCCTGGCGCTCGGCGGTGCGGGAAGTGCCGCGTGGAGGTGACAGGTATCTCGGGTCGACAGCGCCGCATCCTCCCGGTGCCGCCCGCGCCGAACCCTGTCGTGGCGGCCGGTCAGGCCGGGGCGAGGAGGCCACCGACCTGACCGGTTCTGCTCAGCGCGACACTGTCGTTGCGCTCACCTGTCGCCCGGCGCGCCGGGCAGGTTCAGCGGAGACGGATCGCCAGGCGCACCCGGTGCCCCCGGCGCAGCCGGAACCCCGGGCGCCCCTGGAGCACCGGGAATCCCGGGCCTACCAGGCACACCGGGAGCACCTGGCGTATCAGTGGGGGCACCGGGCACGCCGGGCGGCGTCAACGGGTCCTGCCTCGCGCCGCCGGGGCTCGGTACGTCCGTCGGCAGCACGGCCGGCGCGGGCGGGTCGGGTACGCCCGCCGGGCCAGCCGGGCCCGCCGGGCCAGCCGGGCTGGGGGCAGCCGGTGGCGCCTCGTCCGACCCGGTCGAGGCGAGCGCGAGCGGGGTGGCGATCAGGATCGCCGCGAGGGTGCCGACCGCCCCCATCGTCACCGTGACGCGGCGTCGGTTACGCACCCGTAGTTCCGCCCGGTTCAACTGGTCATGCACGATCGGTGCCTCCTCGGCGAGATCGGTGAGGGTGGTGCGGATGAGGTGCTCGAAGGGGTCGGTCATCGCCGTACCTCAAGCATTTCGACCTCCGGAAGCAGCTCGCGCAGGCGGCTGACGGCCCGATGGGTACGGCTGCGCACCGTGCCCACGGAACAGCCGAGCAGCTCGGCCACCCGGGCTTCGGGCAGGTCCTCGTAGTAACGCAGGACCACCACCGTCCGCTGTGCCGCCGGCAGGTGGCGAAGGGCGGCGCGCATCGCCAACCGGACGTCGGTGCCGCCGCTGGGATCGACGCCGACCGGTTCGTCCGCCGGGTTGAGCGGCGTCTCCCGCCACCGGCGCAGCCGTCGCCACCAGCTGATCTGCTCGCGGTACATCACCACGCGGAGATACCCCTCGGGATCGGCGTGCCGGATGGATCCCCACTTCGGGATGGTCCGGGCCAGTGCCGACTGGAACAGGTCCTCGGCGGCGTTGCGGTCGCCGGTCAGCAGGTACGCGACCCGCATCAGCGCCGGCGTCCGGCTGGCGACGAACTCGGCCAGCCGAGCCCGCTCGTCCTCGTCCACCCACCACCCCCGTTTCGTTGTCACCCGTACAGACGCCCCAGGTCATCGTCGCTATCCACGATCCGACGGCTTTTCTCGGCCCGGAAGTGTCGGTCGTGACGGGTAACGTCCGGCCACCAACTCAAGAAGGGGTGCGGCGAATGGTGAGCGTGGCGGGTTGGGCGGCGGCGTCGACACCGGGCACATTCCCGCCGCTGCCCCGAGCGGTGGCGCAGTCCTTCTACCGCCGGATGCGGGCCGTCGCGCCGGCCGCCCGCGGCGCCATCGACCGGGACCGGACGACCGACCCCCAGCTGATGTTTGCCGACACCGCCTGCGGGCGGTTGGCGGGCTCCCTCGACGACGCGGGCCTGCGGGCGCTCGGCATGTGGACGCACCACTGGTGCATGCGCTTCTACGACGACGACACCCGGGTCGGCCGGCGGCTGGTTCGCGAGATCGCCGCCCGGCCGGGGCTGGGCTGGACGGCCGACGAGGTGCGCTGGATGCTGCGCGAGTCGATCTCGGCCGGCCCGGCCGCCGCGGACCGGTTCACCCTGCCCCGGGCCGCCGCGGCCCAACTGCCCCCGGCCGTTCGGCCGTTCGACGAGCTGCCCCCGGGCTGCTGGTCCGAGGCTCAGGTGCCCCGCCAGCGCCAGGGCGACTGACCGCGTGGGCCGGCTGGCGCACCGGGGTTGCCGGTGTGCCGCCGGCCGGCTGCGGCAGGATGAACGCCGCACCCCACGGAAGGACGCCCGATGCCCGCCAGCGCACCGACCATCCTCGCCACCAGCATGGGCTTCGTGCGCGGTGACCGTGGTCCCGCCGACCTGCGCCCCGGCCCGGTCTTCGAGTTGGCGGCCGAGTTGGCCGAGGCCGGTCCGCAGCCGCGGGTCTGCTACCTCGGTCAGGCTGTCGGGGACCAACCCACCGCGCTCACCGCTGTCTACGGCGCGTTCGCCGACACCCGGTTCCGACTGTCACACCTCGCGTTGTTCCCGATGCCGAACGTCGAGGACGTCCGCGCCCACCTGCTCGGCCAGGACGTGGTCTGGGTCGGTGGCGGGAGCGTGGCCAACCTGGTCGCGCTCTGGCGGGTGCACGGGCTCGACGACATCCTGCACGAGTGCTGGCAGGCCGGCGTGGTGCTGGCCGGGGTCTCGGCCGGCTCGATCTGCTGGCACGTCGGCGGTGCCACCGACAGCTTCGGCCCCCGGCTGCGCGGCTTCACCGACGGCCTGGCCTGGCTGCCGTACGGCAACGGGGTGCACTACGACAGCGAGGGGCAGCGGCGTCCGCTGATGCACGAGCTGGTCGGCAACGGAACGCTGCCGACCAGCTCGTGCACCGACGACGGGGTCGGCCTGGTCTACCAGGGCACCCGGCTGGTCGAGGCGGTCGCGGACCGCGAGGGTGTCTCGGCGTACGAGGTCAGCCGGGGCGCGGACGGCAGCGTCCAGGAGAAGGTGATCGCCCCGCGCCGGCTCGGCTGAGCGCCGGCGTCGGTCAGGCCTGTTCGCCGGCCTGATCGGCGGCCTGATCGCCGGCCTGTTCGCCGGCCTGATCGCCGGATTGGCGCCGGAGCACCGCGTCGAAGACCTGCGCCAGTTCGGCGGCGTCCTCCCCGGCGTGGTGCGTGTGCGGCACGTTGTGCAGGCCCAACTCGTGCTTGATCTTGCCCTTGCGGGTCTGGACCCATTCGCTGCCGGTCACCCCCATCCAGTAGCTGCGCAGGTCGACGCCCGAGCCGGTGGCACCGAACGGGCTGTGGCCGACGAAGCGGACGAAGTACCAGTGCACGAACATGCCGTCCCAGACGGCGGGGGCGGCGAGGAAGACCGGGCGGCCGATCCGGCGCAGCCCGTTGACCCAGGCCGCGGCTGCCGACATCGCCTCCTGGGCGGTGGGCGCCTCGCGCAGCAGGAGGTCCCGGTCCAGGCCGGAGACGGCGAGTGCCGCCGGCACGAAGTCGTCGGAAATGGGGCGCAGTTCGGTGTAGAAGGACAGGTCCGGGCGGCCGGTCACCGCCATACCCAGCGAGATCATGCTGTACGGCCCGGGGATGGGTCCGTCCGCCTCCACATCGACGGCGATGTACAGCTCGGGCAACGTCGAGGTCATTGCACCTCCAGCAGCGAGACATCGAGATCGGCACGGTAGCAACGCCTGCCGGGTCCCGTCGCCCCATAAAGGCACGGGCTGCCCAGCGGTGCACCTGGAGAGCCGGCGGAACCCCTGCACCGGCGCCGGAACGTCACCCGTACCGCTTTCTGTGCCGGACCGTGGACCGCGTGGGCCGGCCCGGTCGGCATCCGCGTAAGCTGGCTGGTCGTGAGTCTCTCCATCGGCATCGTCGGCCTGCCCAACGTCGGCAAGAGCACGCTGTTCAACGCGCTTACCAAGAACGACGTGCTGGCGGCGAACTACCCGTTCGCCACCATCGAGCCCAACGTCGGCGTGGTCGGGCTCCCTGACGAGCGGCTGGGCAAGCTGGCCGAGATCTTCTCCTCGCAGAAGGTGCTGCCGGCTCCGGTGTCGTTCGTCGACATCGCCGGCCTGGTCCGCGGCGCGTCGAAGGGGCAGGGTCGGGGCAACGCCTTCCTGGCCAACATCCGGGACGCCTCGGCGATCTGCCAGGTGGTCCGGGCCTTCTCCGACCCGAACGTGGTGCACGTCGACGGCAAGATCTCGCCGGCCGACGACATCGAGACGATCAACACCGAGCTGATCCTCGCCGACCTGCAAACCCTCGACAAGGCGCTGCCCCGGTTGGAGAAGGAGGCCAAGCTCCGCAAGGACCGCCTCGCCGCGGTCGCCGCCGCGAAGGCCGCGATCGAGGTGCTCGACGGTGGCACCACCCTCTACTCCGGGGCCGCCGCCGCCAAGATCGAGCTGGAGCACCTGCGCGAGCTGCACCTGCTCACCACCAAGCCCTTCCTGTACGTCTTCAACGTCGACGAGGCCGAGCTGGCCAACGAGGCGTTCCTCGACGAGCTGCGCGCCCTGGTCGCCCCCGCTGAGGCCGTCTTCATGGACGCGAAGATCGAATCCGAGCTGGTGGACCTCCCCGAGGACGAGGCCCGCGAGCTGCTGGAGTCGATCGGGCAGAACGAGCCCGGCCTCAACCAGCTCGTCCGGGTCGGCTTCCGCACCCTCGGCCTCCAGACGTACCTCACGGCCGGCCCCAAGGAGGCACGCGCCTGGACCGTCCCGGTCGGCGCGACCGCGCCGGAGGCCGCGGGTGTCATCCACAGCGACTTCCAGCGCGGCTTCATCAAGGCCGAGGTGGTCTCCTACGACGACCTGGTCGAGCACGGTTCGATGGCGGCGGCCAAGGCGGCGGGCAAGGTCCGCATCGAGGGCAAGGAGTACGTCATGCAGGACGGCGACGTGGTGGAGTTCAGGTTCAATGTCTAGTTCCGGGTGGGGCCGTACTACTGCACCGAGTCCCGAGCGACGGCGAGCCCACACGTAGCGAGCACGCCCAGGGCAACGAGCCCGATACGGAGCCACGGCACATCCTCGGTCCGCTTGAGGCCGATGGACAGAGAGACGCCAACGCAGCTGGCGACGACCAGGCAGATGAGGACCGTAACTACCCGGTAGGCAGTGCCGTTCTCGGACCACCAGGCCCACGCGCCGAACACAGCGGGTACGAAGACCAGGAGGCTGAGCCCGGTCAGCGGGAGAGCGATCTTCCAGCGGGTCCACACACTCATCGGCCTCGGCCCTCCCCGCGCCGGTCCACGTCGACGGTGTTGTCCGCGCCGGGCAACTCTAGGTCGTCGGCGTCGCGCAGCTGCCGAGCCTGTCGCGCAAACTCGGCGCCTTCCTCCGGGGAGAGTCGGTAGCGGTGGTCCCTGACCCCGCTTGCCACCGCGACTCCGTCGCGCCGTTGGGGGAAGCACCGCTCGTCGGGCTCGGGGCCTCTGTCGCGGTTCACCATCTGGCCGGCTCCCCTGGGCGGCTCGATAGGCTCCGCCGCATGGCGTACATCCCGAATAAACTGCTGGGACGACTTGTCGGGTTGCGCCTGTACTCGGTGCAGTTCGTCATGGATTACGTGCAGCTGCGCTTTGACGGCGAGCTGTCCGACGAGATGCCGGTGCTCAACTGCGACATCCTCCCGGCGATCAGTCGTGCGGATCGCACCCACCTACCTGGAGAGCCCGGCTGGGCCGACGCACTGGTAGGACTCATTCCGCAGGTCGTAACCGATTCGAGCGAGCGAACCGGGACGGGGATCGAGCTCCGTTTCAGCGACGCGGCCCTTCGTCTCCACCCGACGCCGAAGCAGATCGACACACCGGAGATAGCCATGCTCTCCGGTTTCGATGATGGACGGTGGATGGTGTGGCGGCCCGGCGAAGACTCATTCGAGGACCTGACGTGATGGTGTTCGGCGTCGTCTCTGGACGGCATTCAGGGACACCGGGCCGGCGCTGGGGTTGGTTGGCAGGCGAGGCGAAGGCAGTATCACGTGGTGACCTTCTGGCCTACGTGGGACGAGTGGCTGGCAACTCTGCCGCCGGGCGCCCGAGATTCCGCTGTATCGCTCGCGGAGAGGTTCAAGGAGCTTGGGGCCCAAGACCCGGAGGGGTGGGCTAGGTCGGAGATCAGCGAGGACATTCCGCAGCTGGCTCGGTTCATGGTTCTGCGCGCCCTGTGGCGGGAGGCCATATCTCCCTGGACGGATGTCAGCGCCCTACACGACGTCGCGGCCGCGCACCGGCTGATTGAGTCAGGCGCGGATCCTCATGATGTGCTGCTGGTCGCCCGAGCTGGAGCTTACGAGGCGGTATTTGCCGCAGTGTGCATCCTCGACGAGGGCGGGGACCCGGACGCGCGTGAGAGCGACCCCGGCTGGCACCTGATCGAGACGGACGCGCAGTGCAACCCGACGGGTCGCGAGATCGGAGGGCTCCATGAGTCTCTTGGGGAGACGGACCCGTCCGGCAACAAGGACGCCGACCTGTGGGAGTGACACGGCACCGCCGGCACCTCGAGACCGCAAACTCTGACGCTGCCCCCTCATTCACCAGCGAGCCTGGCAACTCTGACCGACGAAACAATCCGGCTCCCACGCTGGCAGTGCGGGTTCGGTCCCGGTCACCTGCTGCGAAGTAGGCCCCAGACCAGGACATCGCTCCCTGTCGAAGCCGCAGTACGTGTCGGACCTCTCGACGGCGTCGACAAGGTCTGAGTCCGGCCTGTTCCCGCAGGTCAGAAGATTTGCGATTGACGAGGACCACGGGCTACCGCGAAGATCAGCGCGTGACCGCCGAGGATTCCACCGCGCCTGCTCAGCAAGAGCCGCAGCCGCCTCGGGGGATGCCGCTCCGCAAGATGTGGGTCTTTGGCGCATTCGGTGCGGTGGGCGCTATCGCCGCTTTGGTGCTCGCCCCGACGAACCCCGCCGGCTGGATTTTGCTGGCGGCGCTGGGCGGGCTTGCCTGGCTGACCCGTGTCGAACTGCGACGGCGCGACGTAGCGCAGCGGCCGGACGCGCGACAGTAGCGCGGCGGCACCGCCTCGTCGGGTCCGAGGCGATTGTCGACACCGGCCGCGCCGGCACGCTCCCGAATCAGTTCGGTGGAGCGCGGTCAGTGGGTCAGGGGCACCCGCCGGGCGCGGACCCTCCGGTGGGTGATACGCCATCCACCGTCGCCGCGCACGATCGTGTCCTCGTAGGTCACGCTACCGGCGGTGCCGTCCGCGTTGATGCCGATGCCTTTCGACTGGGCGTGGACGCGGTCCTCGGCTACCGCGGTGAGCACGATGTTGGTGACGTGGTGGGCGACTGGGTTCCCCGCACCCAGGTCAAGCGCGGCGTCCCGCAGCACGGCGAGCCCGGTGAGCACACCACCACCGAGGTCCGTGACGTCATAGGCCACGTCTGCGGTGAACAGCTCCTGCATCCGGTCGAACTCGCCGCTGTCGGTCAGGTGGCCGTGCCGGTTGAGCAGGTCCGTGATCGCTGCCCGGTCCTCGGCGGTCAGGGCCATCGCATCCTCCACTGGTTCCAAGCGGGGAATTCCCCGGTCATGTTTGGTACATTAAGCGGGGAACTCCCCGATTGGCAAGACTTGGAGCGCTGGATGGGGTCGACCGCGGACAACCCGATGATTCCCAAGCGTGGGCGCAGGGCGGACGCCGCACGCAACGTCGACCGGCTGCTCGCCGCGGCGCGGGAACTCGTCGACAACTCCGGGTCCGAGGTCGTCCTTGACGAGGTGGCGCGACGCGCCGGTGTCGGCAACGCAACCCTCTACCGGCACTTCCCAACCCGGGGCGACCTGCTCGTCGCCGTCTATGCCGACGAGGTGGCAGCGCTGTGCCGTCAGGGCGTCGATCTGCTCGGCGACCCGTCACCGGCAGACGCACTCTTCACCTGGCTGGACGCGTTCGTCGTCCATGTCGCGACGAAGCGTGCGCTCGCCCTTGCCGCCACCGAAGGCCCTGCCGCCCACCGGACCGAGATGTTCGGCAGGTGGCACGAGTCGATGCGCTCCACCGCGACCGGACTGCTGCGCCGGGCGCAGGACGCCGGTGCCGTGCGGCCCGACCTCACCGTGACTGATCTGCTCGCCATCGCCAGCGGTGCCGCTCTCGGCGGCACCGACGTGTCACACGCCCAACGGCTCGTCGGGCTGCTGCGCAGCGGTGTCCAGGTGGACCGGGACGGCACTGTCAGCTGAGGCAGACGGGCCTCCCCAAGACACGGTGGGCACCGGCAGACCCAGACTCCCCACGTACGCCATGACTGCCGCCTCAGCGGCCACGTCCCCACCGTTGCGGTAACGGCGAAGGACCCGATGACCGTCGGTCTCGCCCCGACGCCAGCGGAATCGGATCCACCACGCTCCGACGGTATCCCAGGCCCCTCGGTTGCCTCCACAGCGGATGGTGACGCCTTGTGCTGGTGGTGGCGGCGTATCGTGAGCGAATGGAGTGGTCGACGATCCTCGGCACAATCGTAGGTGCCATTGTCGGACTCATGTCGGTCTTCCTGGCCGACCACCTTCGATGGCGACGCGAGGATAAGAGTCGCCTACTGCAAGCGCGGCAACAGGTTTACGTCGACTTTCTGGCTGCTCTCAGCAAAGCCCATTCCGACCTGCGGTCGGTCGCGTTTCGCAGCGAACTCTCCCCGGTCGAGCGATCCCACGCACTGCTGGAAGCCCTTGACGCATCAGGAGTGTGGCGTCTGCGGCAGAGCATCTCGCTGATTGGCTCGCGGGGCCTCATGCACGAAGTGGTCACCGCCGCGCGCAGCCTGGAGGGCGTGTGCGAGGTGCTCAGCCATGGTGCCGATGTGGGGAGCGATCGCTACATCGAGGCGCGCAACCGGCTCTGGGCCGCCAATGCCACCCTTCGTGAGTTGATGCGCAAGGACCTGGGGATCGCCGGAGATCCGGACCCGGACGTGCACAGCTACCGGTCCGTCGGCGAGAAGGACGAGCGAGCGTCCTCGTCGGCCGGTTCACCTGAGAGTGGCAGGGCGCTACGGTGACCGCATGGACGACCAGCACCTGCTCCGAACATCCTTCGGCGCGGCGGCGACCGCGTACGCCGAGCACCGTCCGGATTACGCCCGGGCGGCGGTGCGTTGGGCACTTGAGCCCGCGCCCGGCCCACGGGTGCTCGACCTTGGCGCCGGCACCGGCAAGCTGTCCGCCACGCTTGTCGAGTTGGGTGCGGACGTCGTAGCGGTCGAACCCGACCCGGCGATGCTCACCGAGCTACGCCACGCGCTGCCGGCCGTCCGCGCTCTGCCCGGTAGCGCGGAGTCGATTCCGCTGCCGGACGCGTCAGTCGATGCCGTCCTGGTTGGCAATGCCCTGCACTGGTTCGACATGACCGTCGCGGGGGAGGAGATCGCCAGGGTTCTCACGCCCGGCGGCGTTCTGGCCGGGCTGTGGAACGTCCTGGACGACCGGATCGACTGGGTTTCCGCACTCGAACGGGTCAGCGGGCGTGCGGCCATCGGCCCCCGCGACACGCTGAGTTGCTGGCGCGCCGCGACGGCCGACATGGTGGTTGCGAGCACCGACCTGAACGCCCGGTTCGGCGCATCGGAGCAGGTCGAGTTTCCGCATGGGCAGCGCCGGACCGCCGACTCCCTCGGCGCGACACTCGCGACCCGGGCGGGGATGCTGGTCATGGCAGAAGAGGAGCGGGATGCCACCCTCGGCCGGATCCGCGCCTTCCTCCGGACCCGGCCCGAGACCGCGCAGGGCGAGTTCACCCTGCCGATGCTGACCGGTGTGCTGCGCGTCCAGCGCAGGTGACCACCATCGAGTCTCGCTGAGAGGGCGGACGCTGTGCCTTGGTCAGCGCTCCCTACTGCTCGGCCCAAGCGCCCAGCTCGTTGCCGCTCGGGTCGGTGAAGTGGAACCGCCGGCCGCCGGGAAACTCGTACGGCCCCTTCACCACCTGGCCGCCGGCCTCCGTCACGGCCTGCACGGACTTGTCCAGGTCGCTTGAGTAGAGCAGCACCAGCGGACCGCCCGCCTCGACGTCCTGGTCGAGCCGGAGACCGCCGACCTCGGGGGCGGAGTCGCCGTGCGGGCTGCGGATGCCCGCGTACCCGGGGCCGTAGTCGTTGAACTGCCAGCCGAACGCGTCGGCGTAGAAGCGCTTGGCCTCGGCGAGGTTGGTCACCGTGAACTCGACGTAGTCGATGGCGTGGTGCCGGTGCGGCGATGGCTCAGACATGCCGGGCATTGTGCGCCCCGGGTACGACGGGACCAGAACATGCAACGAAAGGTTGCGCGAAGGCGGGGGCTGTCGTAGGTTGAGTGCAACTAAAGGTTGCGAAAGGGTGGGGCGCATGGAGCAGGGAACTATCGAACGCGACATTCACGTCGACGCGTCGCCTGAGGTGGTCTTCGAGGTGGTCAGTCAGCCCGAGCACATGCGGGAGTGGTGGCCCGACGACGCGCGGTTCGAGTCGGTCGCTGGCGCACCCGGCGAACTGATCTGGCGCAACGCGGACACCGGCGAGACGACGACCGTCGCGCTCGCCGTCGTCGAGGTCGACCCGCCGAAGCGATTCTCCTTCCGGTGGTGCTTCACCGAGCCGGACCGCAGTGGGCCGGCGCTGCTCGTCACCTTCGACCTGACCCCCGCCGGCACGGGGACGCAGATCCGGATGACCGAGACCGGGTTCCGCGAGATGGGCTGGGAGATCGCCGTCCTGGAGGCGCGGTACCAGGACCACGAGAACGGTTGGGACCACTACCTGCCCAGGCTGGGCGGGTACGTCGCACGGCTGGTCGCCACGCCGTGAGCGCCGCTGTCGACGACGAGCTGTGGTCGGCCATCGGTGACCCCACCCGTCGTACGATGATCGATCTTCTGCTCTCCGACGGGCCGGGCACCGCGACGTCGCTGAGCAGGCGACTACCCGTCACCCGGCAGGCCGTCTCGAAGCATCTGGCCGTCCTGGACCGGGTCGGGCTGATCCACGCCGAGACGGCCGGTCGCGAGCGTCACTACCAGGTCGACGAGGCGCAGCTCGCCCGTGCCGTCGCGCAGTTGTCGGCGGTGGGCGCCACCTGGGACGCCCGGCTCCGCCGGATCAAGCGGGTCGCCGAGACGATCGAGCGCAGCCGCCACCACGACGAAGGGGGATGACAATGGTCGACATCCTGCACCAGGTCCAGATCAGCGACGGCCACTGACCTCGGTGCCGGTCGGATCGGGGGTTCGCGCGCTCCGACGGGAGATCGCGAACCCGCCGGCGACCAGGCCGAGGGCGACGATCGCCACGGCGCAGAGCAGCAGCGTCGGGCGGGGGCCGAGGGCACCCACGAGTGGCCCACCCAGCATGGTGCCCAGCGGCACCGCCAGCACGAGGATCGCACCGTTCGCGGCCAGCACCGCGGGCAGCTGAGTCGTCGACGTGCTGCGCTGGAACAGCGCCATCGAGGTGGACGTGTACGGCGCCCAGATCAGGCCCGCCAGAGCGAAGGCCGGCAACGACACGCCGAGCGGTGCACCCAGGCCGAGCGGCAGCATGGCGATGCCGAACCCGACGACGATGCCGATGGTGGTGACCCGCAGCGGCCAGCGGCGCAGGTGGCCGGCGGCCACGCCGCCGACGAGACCGCCGACGCCGAAGGCGGCGTAGAAGACGCCGAGCAGCGTTGCGGAGGCGTGCAGGTCGTCGGTGACGTGGATCGGCATGGCCACGTACACCGGGCCGAAGAGGAAGAAGAAGCCGAGGCTCAGCACCAGCAGACCGAGCAGGGCGGGGTCGCGGCGGATGACCGCGAAGCCTGCCGTTCGCGAAGCGCCGCCCTCGGACCGTGCGGGCCCGCCGTTGGTGGGAAGGGCGAGACGGTACGTGAGGGCCAGCGCGGCGAAGGTGGCGGCGTCGAGGGCGATTACCCACACCGATCCGGCCCAGCTGATCAGGATGCCCGCCAGTGGCGGGCCGGCGATCGTGGCGAACCCGGCGATGGTGCCGAGCACCGCGTTGGCGGGCAGGTGGTGTCGCTGCGGCAGCAGTTCGGCGACCAGGGTGAATCGCCCGGCCGAGCCCCACGAGTGCAGCAGAGCCGACGCGGCCAGCAGGACCACGTACAGCCCGATGGTGAGCACGCCGGCGAGGTGAGCGAGGGGGATCGCCGCGAGTGCGCAGGCCCGCAGGGTCGCGTCCCAGCCGGCGAGTTGGGCGCCGCCGCGCCCGCGCAGCAGGCGGCCGAAGACGACGGTCCCGACCGCGCTCGGCACTGTGTACGCGGCCATGGCCAGCGCGATCCAGATGCCGTGCCGGTCCGGCGGTGCGAGTTCTTTGGCGAGCCAGGGCACCGCGACCACCGCCATGCCGTCGCCCAACGCGGACACGGCGAGCCCGGGTAGGACGCGCCGGAGCTGCGGATGACTGACCACCGGCCAGTACGGCGAGGAGCGCGGAAAGCGGGAGGTGTCCGGGGGCATGCCCACAGCTGACCCGGCACGGACCTCGTAAATCAACAAAGGCTGCCAGCAGCAGAATCCGCTCAGGGCGTAGTCGCTGGCGTTACCCGACGTCCCGGCGTACCGGCTGAGGGTTTGCCGGGTCCGAGGACGGGGATGTGCGACCGTGCGCATCGACATCAACGAGCCGCAGGCCGTCGAAAAGTTCTGGGAAGGGATGCACGACGTGGCTGCCGCCGCGACTCGGTATCAGGATGACGATCTCTATGTGGCCCTGGTCAAGATTGGCAGATCGGCGCTGGCTCAGGGCGTCGAACTGGTACCGGCCGGTGGTCTGTTCCTTCGCTGTCCGGCCTGCGACGCGGTGCCCGGCCAGCACTGCGTCAATGTGCCGGGCAGCCCGCTGAACGGCCATGCCCTGCACCGGCAGCGCGTCGAGTTGGTGGACAAGGTGTTAGCGGGAACGGTGCCGCTGCCCGATCCGCTCGGCTGATCGCGCGCGCGTCTCCACAGGAGATCGGCTCCGGTTCCCGCAGGTCAGGGAACCGGAGCCGATCAACTGCCGCTACTGCTTCCGGTAGACGGAGATGTGCGCCCTGCTGTCCGCGTCGAACGGTCGCCGGTGCCAGTCGGCGTACCGCTCGGCGAGCCGCAGCCCCGCCTGCTGCGCCATCTCGTCGATCTGGTGTGGCCAGGCGTATCGCATGGCGAACGGCTTCAGGTGCACGCCGTCACCGTCGAAGGTGATGGTCTGCCGGATGAACGACTGCGTCGGTCGGTCGTACTTGTGCAGCCGGATCGTCGCGGAGTCCTCGGCCACGTTCCACACCTGCACCTGCTCGTCCCTGTCGAAGCTGCGCGGGTCGGGCACGAACGTCTCGATCACGAACGCGCCGCCGGGCGACAGCACCCGGGCGACATTACGGAAACAGTCCGCCTGTCGCTCGGCGTCGACCAGGTTGAACAGCGTGTTGAAGACCAGGTACGCGAGCCGGAACTCACCGGTCACCGGTACGTCCGCCATGTCGGCGACGACCACCGGGATCTGGTCGCCGCCGGGCTTGGCGCGCATCTGGGCGAGCATCTCCTCGGACGCCTCGACGCCATGCACGGTGAGGCCGCGCTCGGCCAGCGGCAGTGCGACCCGGCCGGTGCCGATCGCCAGTTCGAGGATCGGGCCGCCGTCGGCCAGGTCGGCCAGGAAGTCGACGGCGGGCATCGGGTCGGGGTTGGTGTCGCCGCTGTCGTAGTCGGCGGCCCAGAGCCGGCCGAACAGGCCAGGATCGTCGAAGACCGACATCAGCGGCCTCCGGGGTTGGTCAGGGTGTCACAGGTGCTCTGAGCGGATCTGCTCACGAAGTCTCGATTCCTCGGGTCGGATGACTGTGGGTTCGGGGGACTTCGTCGTGTTGGGCATGGTGGCTGCTCCCTTCCGGCGGCTGTCGAGTGAGGACACCAGAGACGGCCGGGGCCCGGCAAGGCAATTACGCCGGCCGGGCCCCGCAGCGCGGGTGGGTCAGGAGATGTGGTGCAGGATCACGTTGTGCACGTGGTGGCTCTTCTGCGCGCCACGGAACTCCACCTCGTAGGTGTGCGTGCCGACGTGGATGGCTATCGCGCCGGTGGAGAAGAACGAACCACCCCACGACTTGTTGCTCACCACGCTCACGCTGGTGATCTTCGAGTACGGGATGCTGGTGATCGCGAACCGCTTCCCGACGAAGGAGCGGTCCTGAATGATCACGCGGCGGTCGGTCAGCCCGATGAACCCGGTGCCGGTGCCGACGGCGTCGTAGACGGCGATGATCTGCTCGCCGTCGAGGAGGCCACTCTCGATCTGCTGGACCTGCTCTTTGCGGTCGTACGCGATGTTCGCCATGCGTCCAAGGCTAGAAAACCGGTGCCAGCGGGGTCGGGTGGGCGATGACGACGAACTCGCCGTCGCCCTGGCCCACCGGCTCGCCGTGCCAGCCGCCTGCCCTGGTCAGCGAGGTGCGCAGCTGGGCCTCCGTGCGGAAGCGCAGGATTTCGTGGCCGTCGTCGTCGGCGAGGGTACGCGCCCACCCCGCGTCGTCGACTCGGCGTGTCCTATCGGGGCTTCGCGTCGGTGGCGGCGCGGACGAACTCGCGTACCCGGGTGGTGGTGTTGCTGGCCAGCCAGACCGGCCCGCGCTCGATTGGTGGCGCGTCGTGGATGGGCACGTACGCCACGTCCGTGCGCGGGTAGTAGCGCTGGGTGTGCTCGCCCACCGGTAGGACACCCCGGCCCAGCGCGACCAGGGACAGCATCTCGGAGAAGGTGTTCCCGGCCGGCCCCTTCGGCACCGGCCGGCCGCCCGGGGTGCGCTTCGGGGTGCGGTCCCGCTTGAACTCCGCCGAGGTCACCGCCGGGTACTGCACCACCGGGTGGTCGGCGAGCACCTCCAACGACACCGACCGTTCCCGGGTGAGCGGGTGACCCGCCGCCACCGCCAGCACCCGAGCCTCGGAGAGCAGCGCCGGGCCGGTGGCCATCCCGTCGAACGGGTACGAGGCGATCAACACGTCCGTCGACCCGTCGATCAGCCCGGATCGGGTGGTGGACAGCTGCGCCTCGTGCACCTCCACCCGACAGTCCGGGTGCCGTTCACCGAACAGGGTCACCGCCCGGAGCAGCACCGGAGCGGTCCACTCACCGAGGAACGCCACCCGTAGCGTCCCGGTCACGCCCCGGGCGGCGTCGGTTGCGCGGCGGACGGCCTCGTCCATCCCGGCAACCAGCGGGGCCAACTCCTCGGCGAGTTGCCGGCCGATCGGGGTGAGCCGGACGACCCGACTGGTACGGGCGAACAGCGGTGCGCCGATCCGACGTTCCAGCTTCTTCACGATGTGGCTGACCCGGCCGGTGCTGACTGTCAACCGCTCGGCGGTCCGGCCGAAGTGCAGTTCCTCCGCGAGCGTCAGGAACGTCTCGACCTCGTACCGCTCCAGCACACCGCTCCCATCGTTGACCTGCGGGCAACGATCGTAGCGGCATCGGGTCTTGGTCGGTGGCCCTCGTCCGGGGATCGTGAACGCGGCAGGGAACACCGAACGAAAGGTATTACCGTGAACGTTGACGACTACCTGGCCGGCCTGGCCGGCCCACTGCGCGAGATCGGCGAGAAGCTGACGCCGATCATCGCGGCGGCCCTGCCGACAGCGACCGGCGCGATGTGGCACGGGCACCCGGTCTGGGGCCTGGGCGACCGGCCCGGCCAGCGCCCGGTCTGCCTGGTCAAGGCGTACGGGTCGTACGTCACCTTCGGGTTGTGGCGGGGGCGGGAGATCGCCGACCCGTCGGGACGGCTGGTGCCTGGTGCGCGGTCGATGGCGGCGGTGAAGCTGCGCGACCTCGCCGACGTCGACCCGGCCCTGTTCACCGGCTGGCTGCGCGCGGCGGCCGGCCTGGAGAAGGCGTGAGCGCGGTGCGGGTCATCGGTTTCGACCATCTGGTGCTGACCGTCGCCGACGTGGAACGGTCCCTGGACTTCTACTGCGGCCGGCTCGGGCTGGCACCGGTACGGGTCGACGAGTGGCGGGCGGGCCGCGTCCCGTTCCCGTCCGTGCGGATTAGCCCAGGCAGCATCATCGACCTCGTCCGAGGCGAGCCGCAGGGCGCGAACGTGGATCACTTCTGCCTGGTGGTGGCACCACTGGACTGGGCGCGGGTGATCGAATCGGGTGTCTTCACGGTGCTGACCGGCCCGGTCAGCCGGTTCGGCGCCCGTGGCTCGGCGACCTCGATCTACGTGCGGGACCCGGACGGCAACGCCGTGGAGCTGCGCTGGTACCCGCAGGACGCCGGGTCGGGTTCGGCGACGCTCGTCAGGACTCGGTGACCGCCCGGTACGCGTCCTCGATGCGGGCGGCCAACAGGACCTCGCCCTCGGTCAGCGGCTCGTCGTTGCCGTGCCCGACCCGGATCTGGGTGCTGTCGGGCAGGCGGTTGATCTCGGGGCGCAGGTGCAACGCGTCGGCGACGACTTTGACCCGTTCGGTCAGGGCGGCGTGTTGGGTATCGTCGATCACGAGCGTCCGTCGGATCTGCTCGCCTTCGCGCGTCCAACCAGATAGCAAGGTCAACGCGTCGGAGAGATAGTCGTGCTTGGCCCTGCTGCTGAACAGCACGCGCATCACCGCACCCCCCAAGCGCCGTTGTCGGCTCGTGGCCAAATCGTCGCCATCCCGTGTCTTGTCGGTGTCCTCTAGTCTCTCGCCGCTCGGAAGGGGTGTCCACGCCCACACTTCCGTGTTCTGTTGGCCTAGCGGACGGCTACGGTACCCAAACCGCCGATTGATCTGGCACCCTGGACGCCCGTGCGGACCGAACGGGCGAATGGCGACGGGCAGACCGAACGACGGGACCTGAAGGTGATCGTCGGTGCGGCGATCATCCGGGACGGGCGGGTGCTCGCCTGCGCGCGCGCTGCCCCGCCCGAGGTGGCCGGGATGTGGGAGTTTCCGGGCGGGAAGGTCGAGCCGGGGGAGGCCGAAGTCGACGCGCTGGTCCGGGAGTGCGCCGAGGAGTTGGCCGTACGCGTCGAGATCGGCGATCGGGTCGGCCGCAACGTACGGATGGCACACGGCCGGTCGGTGCTGAAGGTCTACGCGGCCCGCCTGCTCGACGACGACCAACCGCAGGCGCTGGAACACTCCGCGCTGCGCTGGTTGACGGCCGACGAACTGGACTCGGTCACCTGGCTCCCCGCCGACGCCCCCATAGTGACCGCCCTCCGCCCCCTCCTGAAAACCCTCTAGCCCTCCTACCCACCCACCCCCACCCCACCCCCAGCTCTCGTTGATCATGAAGTTATAGCCACGACACGCCGAGCGGCGTGGCAATAACTTCATGATCAACGGAGGGTGGGCGGGGGGAGGGGGTTGGGGTGGGGGTGGGGGGAGGGGGTAAGGCGGCGGGGGGGGGGGGGGGGGGCCCCCCCCCCCCCCGGGGGAGAGGTGGTTGTTTGTGGTTTTTTAGGGGCTGTGGGGGGATGTTAG
>NZ_JBEZFA010000003.1:134555-256302 GCF_040649215.1 Micromonospora sp. NPDC049044
GGTTAGGGGGGGGGGGGCCGTGGCGATAGCCACGGCCCCCGCTTTCGTTCGGGTGGTTAGTGCTGCTTGTCCTGGTCCGGGTGGGCGAAGTTGAGGTGCTCCGGAGGCAGCGGGAAGGTCACGTCGTCACCGAACGGCGACGGCGCTGCGGCCCGGTCGAACGTGAGTTCGGTAAGCGGCAGCTTGCCCCGGTCGTCCACCGCCGGAGCGGTCGGGTGGGGCACCTCCCGGTCCCAGTTCACGCCACTCTGCGCCTGCGCCTCGGCGCTCGGGTTGTGCGAACCACCGGCGTGCGAGTGCACCCCGGCCCGCGTCGGGCCCGACGTCGTCGAGCCCTGACGGGCGGTGGTCACGCTGGTCTGGGGCGTCTCGCCCCGACGGAAGATCTTGCTACCAAGCCACACAAGGGGATCGTACCTGCGGTCGACGACCCGTTCCTTCATGGGGATGATCCCGTTATCAGTGATCTTGATGTGCTCGGGGCAGACCTCGGTGCAGCACTTGGTGATGTTGCAGAAACCGAGGCCCTGTTCGGCCTGCGCGTACTCCTTGCGGTCCGTCCGGGTGTCCAACGGGTGCATGTCCAGCTCGGCCGCGCGGATGAAGTACCGGGGGCCGGAGAACGCCTGCTTGTTCTCGTCGTGGTCGCGGATCACGTGGCAGACCGTCTGGCACAGGAAGCACTCGATGCACTTGCGGAACTCCTGCGAGCGCTCGACGTCGACCTGCTGCATCCGGTAGTCACCCGGGGCAACGTCCGCAGGCGGGGCGAACGCCGGGGTCTCCAGCGCCTTCTGGTAGTTGAACGAGACGTCGGTGACCAGGTCCCGGATGACCGGGAACGTCCGCAGCGGGGTGACCGTGACGGTCTCCTCGTCGCCGAAGGTCGACATCCGGGTCATGCACCCCAACCGCGGCTTGCCGTTGATCTCCATGGAGCAGGAGCCGCACTTGCCGGCCTTGCAGTTCCACCGGCAGGCCAGGTCCGGCGCGTCGGTGGCCTGGAGGCGGTGGATGATGTCGAGGACCACCTCGCCCTCGTTCACCTCCACCATGTAGTCCTGCAGGTCTCCGCCGGTCTCGTCGCCCCGCCAGATCCGGAACTGACGCTTCGCGCTCATCGGTTGTCCGCCTCTCCAGCGTCGGCGACGAGGGCGTCGAAGTCGGCCAACTCCTCGTCGGTGAGGTACTTGGCCAGCTCCGCACGGTCGAAGAGGCCGATCAGCTCCGGCCGCATCTTCGGCAGCGGCTTGCGGGTCAGCCGTACGCTGTCGCCGTCGAGCGAGCAGACCAGATTGACCTGCCGCCACTTCGGCTCCATCGCCGGATAGTCCTCCCGGGTGTGCCCGCCGCGCGACTCCTGCCGCTCCAGCGCCGCCTTCGCGGTGCACTCCGAGACCACGAGCATGTTGCGCAGGTCCAGCGCGAGGTGCCAGCCCGGGTTGTAGCGCCGACCGCCGACCGCGCTCACCTTGGCCACCCGCTCGCGCAGCTCGGCCAGCCGCACCAGGGCGTCGGCCAGTTCACCCTCCCGGCGGATGATCCCCACCAGATCCCCCATGACCACCTGGAGGTCCTGCTGGAGGGTGTAGGGGCTCTCACCGGTGTCCCGTTGCAGCGGGGCCAGGGCGGTGTCCACCGCCGCCTCGACCGCGTCCACCGCCACCTTCGGCCGGGCCGACAGCCCGTCCGCGTAGCTGGCCGCGTGCCCGCCCGCCCGCTTGCCGAACACCAGCAGGTCGGACAGGGAGTTGCCGCCGAGTCGGTTGGAGCCGTGCATGCCGCCGGAGACCTCACCGGCGGCGAACAGGCCGCGTACGTGGCCGAAGGCGGCACCCGAGTCCGGGTCGACCTCGACGCCACCCATCACGTAGTGACAGGTCGGCCCGACCTCCATCGGCTCGGCGGTGATGTCGACGTCGGCCAGCTCCTTGAACTGGTGGTACATCGACGGCAGCCGCCGGCGAATCTCGTCGGCCGAACGCCGGCTGGCGATGTCCAGGAAGACGCCACCGGCGGGGGAGCCCCGACCGGCCTTGACCTCGCTGTTAATCGCGCGGGCCACCTCGTCGCGGGGCAGCAGCTCCGGCGGACGCCGGTTGTTGTCCGGGTCGGTGTACCAGCGGTCCGCCTCCTCCTCGGTCTCCGCGTACTGCTTGCGGAAGACGTCGGGGACGTAGTCGAACATGAACCGCTTGCCCTCGGAGTTCTTCAGGACACCACCGTCACCACGCACCGACTCGGTGACCAGGATGCCCTTCACCGAGGGCGGCCAGACCATGCCGGTCGGGTGGAACTGGAGGAACTCCATGTTGATCAGCGTCGCCCCGGCGCGCAGCGCCAACGCGTGCCCGTCCCCGGTGTACTCCCAGGAGTTCGAGGTGACCTTGTAGGAGCGCCCGACACCGCCGGTCGCCAGCACCACGGCCGGCGCCTCGAAGAGGATGAACTCGCCCGACTCGCGGTAGTAGCCGAACGCGCCTGCCACCCGGTCGCCGTCGAGCAGCAGCTCGGTGATGGTGGTCTCGGAGAACACCTTGATCCGGGCGTCGTACGAGCCGAACTCCCGCTGGTCCTCCTGCTGGAGCGAGACGATCTTCTGCTGCAGGGTGCGGATCAGCTCCAGGCCGGTCCGGTCGCCGACGTGCGCCAGGCGCGGGTACTCGTGGCCACCGAAGTTGCGCTGCGAGATCTTGCCGTCCTTGGTGCGGTCGAAGAGCGCACCGTACGTCTCCAACTCCCAGATCCGCTGCGGTGCCTCCTTCGCGTGCAGCTCGGCCATCCGGAAGTTGTTGAGGAACTTGCCGCCGCGCATGGTGTCGCGGAAGTGCACCTGCCAGTTGTCCCGGCTGTTCACGTTGCCCATGGCGGCTGCCGCGCCGCCCTCGGCCATCACCGTGTGCGCCTTGCCGAAGAGCGACTTGGAGATGATCGCGGTCTTCTTGCCGGCGAGCCGGGCCTCGATCGCCGCGCGCAGACCGGCGCCGCCGGCCCCGATGACGACGACGTCGTAGTGGTGTCGTTCGATGCGAGTGGTAGTGGTCATGTCAGGGGCCCTTTAGTTGATGAACCGCAGGTCGGAGAACCAGCCAGCCGCGAGCGCCATGATGTAGAAGTCGGCGAGCGCCAGGGTGCCGAGGGTGATCCAGGCGAGCTGCATGTGCCGGACGTTCAACGCCGAGACGACAGTCCAGGCCTTGTACCGCACCGGGTGCTTGGAGAAGTGCTTGAGCCGGCCGCCGATGATGTGCCGGCAGGAGTGGCAGGAGATGGTGTACGCCCAGAGCATCACCACGTTGAGCACCAGGATGATGTTGCCGAGCCCGAAGCCGAAGCCCTTTGGCGAGTGGAAGGCGAGGATCGCGTCCCAGGTGTTGATCAGCGAGATGATCGCGGCAGCGTAGAAGAAGTAGCGGTGCAGGTTCTGACCGAGCAGCGGGAAGCGGGTCTCCCCGGCGTACTCCTTGTGGCCGTCCGGCACGGCGCAGGCCGGCGGCGACAGCCAGAACGACCGGTAGTAGGCCTTGCGGTAGTAGTAGCAGGTGAGCCGGAACAGCAGTAGGAACGGCAGGGTCAGCGCGGCGTCCGGGATGATCCACCAGCCGGGCAGGAACCGGCCGAAATGCGAGGCGGCCTCGACGCACCGGTCGGTCACGCACGGGGAATAGAACGGGGTCAGGTAGTGGTACGCGTCCACCCAGTAGTTGTCGTGCATGAAGACCCGGACCGTCGCGTACGCGACCCAGGCGCTGAGCCCGATCACGGTGATCAGCGGGGCGAACCACCAACGGTCGGTACGCAACGTCTTCGCCGCGATCGCGGCGCGCGCCCGCGCTCCCCGCGGCTTCGTTGCCGTTGAAGTCATTCGAGTCGTCTCCTCGACGGGCCCGTACGGGCGGGCTGATCTTTCTCCGGTCGGCACGCGGACCGGCGAACCCGCACCCGCTGCCACATCCTGCGCACACCAACGACCACGCCGGATCGACCGGCGCAGCTAAGTGACACACGTTACGCCGATCTCTGCGAGCCGTCCGCGCAAGGGACCGTCCCGTGTGTCTGGCCTGCGAAAAAGCCGCGTTGGGCCGGCCGGCGGCAGGCCGTCGCCGTCACCCCGAGGCGCCACCGGTGAAGTGCCAGGACGCCAGTCGCAGCGAAGGGGCCGCCCACCACACACCGTCCACCCGATCCGGTTGCCGCACCGCCCGAGCGCCCAGCCCGAGCACCGTCCCGGGTCCGAGCGCGCGCGGGTACGACTCGGTGAACCGCAGGTCACGTACCGCCCGCACGACAGTGCCGTTCTCGATGAGCCAGACACCGTTGCGGGTCAACCCGGTGACGACGAGGCTCTTCGGATCGAGGACCCGCGTGTACCACAGATCGGTGACCAGCAACCCCCGGCGTACCTCAGCGACAAGCGCCGCGGTGTCCGCGTCGACCACCGCGCCGGCCGCCCCACCGGTCGTGCTCCGCCCGGTCGCGCTGGCCGGGCCGGCCGTCGCACCGGACAGCCGCAGGTTGCGGGCCATCGGCCCCCAGGTGGCGCCACCCGCTACCGCGTGCCCGGTGGAGCGCGCACCCGCCTCGTTGGCCGTCCGCCGGTCGTGCGCCACGGCCCGGGTGATGCCCGCCTCGACCAGGGTCAGCGCCTGCCGACCGGTGCCTTCCGCGTCGAACGGCAGCCCTGACCCGCCCAGCGGATCGTCCACCAGGGTCACCGCCCTGTCGAACTGGGCCGTACCCGGCTCGGCGAACGACTGCCGTTCGGCGTACCGCTTGCCGTTGAAGCCGTAGAAGGAGAGGTTCTGCAACAGGTCGGCCACTGCGGCCGGCTCGAACACCACCTCGTAGCGCCCCGGCGGCAACTCGACCGGGTCGGCCGCCGCCTGGGCCTTCGCCGCCGCCTGCGCGCCAAGCTCCGCGCCGTCGAGGTCGGCGAGTCGGTCGACGTGGCGGCGGGCCACCCCGTCCGCGCCGTCGCGGCGCGCGATGCCGTCCATCGCCGCCTCCGCCGAGCGGCCGGAGGCCGAGTGCCCGGCCGAGTTGGCGAACGCCGACGAGCGGTGCGCGGTGCGGCAGTAGCCGGCCGTGCTGAGGCCACCGGCGGCGGCCACGAACGCGCCGACGCGGTCGGCCCGCTGGTCCGGCTCGGCGTGCGCGGTGGCCTCGTCGACCGCCGGAGCGGCCGGCACGGGCACCGGCGCGCCCAGGCCCGGCCAGCCCGGGTCGGGCGGTCCGAGCCGCGCCGCGGCCAGGGTGCGCTCGACAAGCGCGCTCAGCCCGTCGGTGGTGACCACGCTGCCGCTGCCGGCGGCCGTCCGCCCGTCGACGTGCAGCCGTAGCCGGACCCCGACCGTCGACTCCGCGACGTTCTGGTGAATGGCCGAGTTGGCGAACCGAGTCAGCGCCAGATCCGCCCGCGTCACCACCACCTCGGCCTGGGACGCCGGCCCGCCGAGGCGGCGCACCAGCTCGATGACCTGCCCGGCCAGCTCCAACTCGGTCATGCCGAGCAACCTTTCGTCAGCCACTGCGGGGCTCGCAGACCCGGCTCGCTCCTCGCGCTCGCCGAGCCGCCTTTCGTTCGCGACTGCGGGGCTCGCAGACCCGGCTCGCTCCTCGCGCTCACGCGGACACTCCGACCCGGACGTTGCGGAACCGGGCCGGCGCGGCCGGGTGACCGGTGTGCCCGATCTGGCCGGGCTGGCCCTTGCCGCAGTTGGGCGTGCCCCAGGGGACCGTCTCGCTGGAGAGCATGTCCATCGAGCGCCAGAAGAGCGGACCGATCCCGGTGTACGTCGGATTGCGCAACATCCGTCCCCGCCGCCCCTTCCTGATCTCCCAGCCGACCTCGCAGCCGAACTGGAAGTTGAGCCGCTTGTCGTCGATCGACCACGACCGGTTGAGGTCCATCAACACCCCGTCGTCGGTGGCCGCGATGATCTCCTCCAGGGTGTGCGGGCCGGGTTCCAGGCCGACGTTCGTCATCCGCACCATCGGCAGCCGGGCCCACCCGTCCGCGCGTACGCTGCCGCCGTAGTCGAGGCCGGCCATGGCGGCGGAGTCCCGGCCGGCCAGCACCCCCACCCAGCGACCGTCGCGGACCGCGTCCCGCTTGACCGCCGGGGAACCCTCGTCGTCGAAGCCGAAGCTGCCGAGCGCACCCGGGATGGTCGGATCGATCGTGATGTTCATCAGCTCGGAGCCGTAGCGCAGCGAACCGAGCTGGGCCAGGTCCAGCCAGGACGTACCGGCGAAGGCGGCCTCCCAGCCGAGGATGCGGTCCAGTTCGATGGCGTGCCCGACCGACTCGTGGATCTGCAGGGCCAGCTGCTCGCCGCCGAGGATCAGGTCCGTCTCGCCGGCCGGGCACTGCGGCGCGGTGAGCAGCGCCCGGGACTCCTCGGCGATCTGCGCGGCGTGCGCGGCCAGGTCCAGCGACTCGACAAGCTCCCAGCCGGTGGTGCCGTACTGGCCGCGGTAGCTCGGCCAGGACCGGCGTTGCGTCTCACCGTCGCCGATCGAGGTGGCCGAGATGCCGCCACCGCACTCGCGGATCCGCTGGTCGATCCGGTGGCCCTCGCTGGAGACGAACCACTTCGCGGTGTCCCAGATCTGGTACAGGCCCTCGGCCAGGTCCGCGCCGTGCTCGGCCATCGTGCGGGTCGCGCCGACAAGCAGGTCGCCCTTGTCCGACAGGGGCACCCCGAGCGGGTCGATCTGGCAGCCGGAGGTCCAACTCGCGACGAACGCCTGCGCCGCGACCAGGTCGACCGGCGGGCCGGGGACCCGCGCGCTTGCCATCGCGGTCCGGGTCGCGCGCCGGCCAGCGTCGCGGGCGGCGGCGTCGGAGAGGTCGGGTACGGCGTGGAAGCCCCAACTCGCACCGACGAGTGCCCGCACACCGAGCCCGATGCTCTCGTCCTGGGTCAGCTCCTCCACGTCGCCGTTGCGCGCGGTCATCGACTCGTAGCGGCGGTGCATCACCCGCGCGTCGGCATACCGGGCGCCCGCGTCGAGGGCGGCCTGGACGGCGGCGGTTGCCGCGTCGAACTCGGTCATGGACCGACCCTAGGCCAGCCGACCGACGCCCGTCAGGGGACGAGATCCTCCGGCCGGATAGTGGCCCGCACCGGCTCCGTCAACTCCAACACTTCGCCGACCCTGGTCGTCGACCGCCGCACGTAGCGGGCATCCTCCAGTTGATAGAGGTGCAGGGCCAGAGTTTCCTGGTCGACACGACCTCAGCCTCGATGACCCGCCAGAGCATCGAATACTGACGCTGCGGGCCTGCGCCAGCCGCAAGATCGCGCATCATCCTGGTTGTAGTGGTGTCGCGCGTCGGTGATGCCACTACATCCTGGTTCGAGCGTGACCTTGACGGCGGCTGGTGCGGGGCGCGGGACGGGAGGATGTGAGATGAACGGGCGTGGATGGCGAGGTGACGGGGGTGCGGGGCCGATGCGGACTCGTTACGCTCGGCCCCGCTGACACGCGCCGACTTTGTAGCTTATTTTCACCCTCGGGACTTTCCTGTAAGTTCCCTTCGTCACTGAGGGAGGTGGCCGTGGACAGCTCCGAACCCTCGCCGTCCGGCGATCCGGACGACCGTCCCGCCGTGCCGGCCCAGCGCTCCGACCAGGACGCCTACCTGCGGGTGCGGGACCTGCGGGTCCGGTTCGACACCGAGGACGGCGTGGTGCGCGCGGTCGACGGGGTGTCGTTCGCCGTCGAGCGGGGCCGCACCCTCGGCATCGTCGGCGAGTCCGGCTCCGGCAAGAGCGTCACCTCGCTGGCCATCCTCGGCCTGCACGATCCCAAACGGGCCACCATCACCGGGGAGATCTCCGTCGGCGGCCGGCAGGTGGTCGGCCTCCCCGACGAGGAGGTACGCCGGCTGCGCGGCCGGGACATGGCGATGATCTTCCAGGATCCACTGTCGGCGCTGCACCCCTACTACACTGTGGGTCGGCAGATCGCCGAGGCGTACCGGGTGCACCACCCGAAGGCCAGCCGGCGCGAGGCCCGCCAGCGGGCTGTCGACATGCTCGACCGGGTGGGCATCCCGCAGCCGGCCCGCCGCTTCGACCAGTACCCGCACGAGTTCTCCGGCGGCATGCGGCAGCGGGCCATGATCGCAATGTCCCTGGTCAACGACCCGGCACTGCTTATCGCCGACGAGCCGACCACCGCACTTGACGTCACGGTGCAGGCGCAGATCCTGGACCTGCTCGCCGACCTGCAGGCCGAGTTCCACTCCGCGATCATCCTGATCACCCACGACCTCGGCGTGGTCGGTCAGGTCGCCGACGACGTGCTTGTCATGTACGGCGGGCGTGCCATCGAGCGGGGCAGCGTCGAGCAGGTGCTCCGCTCGCCGCAGCACCCGTACACCTGGGGGTTGCTCTCCAGCGTGCCGTCCCTGCACGGCGACGCGGACGCGGACCTGGTGCCGATCCCCGGCAACCCGCCCAGCCTGATCAACCTGCCGTCCGGCTGCGCGTTCCACCCCCGCTGCCGGTACGCGGACCGCGCCGGTACCCGGTCCCGCAGCGAGGTGCCCGAGTTGCGCGCGGCCGGTGGGACCGGCTCAGCCAGCGCGGCCGGGGCCGACGGTCACCTGGTCGCCTGCCACCTGAGCGCGCAGGAGCGGGCCGCGTTCTACGCCGAGGACGTCGCACGAGTGGGGGTGGCTGTGTGAGGGCGAGGAACGCAGCGCAGCGGAGTACCGCGGTCCCGAACGGAGGACTGTGGAGATGACCGACGAACCACTGTTGCGGGTACGCGGGCTGACCAAGCACTTCCCGGTACGCCAGGGGCTGCGCGCCACCAGTCTGGTGCGGGCGGTGGACGGGCTCGACTTCGACGTACGCCCCGGCGAGACGCTCGGCCTGGTCGGGGAGTCGGGCTGCGGCAAGACCACCACCGGCCGGATGCTGGTGCGGCTGTTGGAGCCGACGAGCGGCAGCATCGAGTTCGCCGGGCGGGACATCACCCATGCCGGCCGGCGCGAGTTGCGCCCGCTGCGCCAGGAACTCCAGATCGTCTTCCAGGACCCGTACGCCTCGTTGAACCCCCGGCACACCGTCGGCCGGATCGTGGCGATGCCGTTGCAGGTGAACGGGATCAAGCCGCCGGGTGGGATCAAGGCCCGGGTGCAGGAGTTGCTGGAGCTTGTCGGGTTGAACCCGGAGCACTACAACCGCTACCCGCACGAGTTCTCCGGCGGCCAGCGCCAGCGCATCGGCATCGCCCGCGCGTTGGCGTTGCGGCCCAAGCTGATCGTCGCCGACGAGCCGGTGAGCGCGCTCGACGTGTCGATCCAGGCGCAGGTCGTCAACCTGCTGCGGGACCTGCAACGGGAGCTCGACCTGGCGTTCGTGTTCATCGCGCACGACCTGGCCGTGATCCGGCACTTCTGCCAGCGGGTCGCGGTGATGTACCTGGGTCGGATCGTGGAGATCGGCGACCGCGCCGACATCTACGAACGCCCGCAGCACCCGTACACCAGGGCGTTGCTCTCGGCGATCCCGGACGTCACCCAGCTCGGCCCGGCGGGCCGGATCCGGCTGAGCGGCGACGTGCCGACGCCGCTCGACCCGCCGTCGGGCTGCCGGTTCCGGACCCGGTGCTGGAAGGCGCAGGACATCTGCGCCACCGAGGAGCCCGCGTTGGTGCCGCGCGACGGCGGTCGGCAGGCCACCGCGTGTCACTTCCCCGAAGGGGGAGCGGTCAGCACGAGCCCCGAAGGGGAAGCGGTCGGCACGAGCCCGGAAGGGGAAGCGGTCGGCACGAGCCCGGAGTCGGCGGGTGCCGGCCCGGTGACGGATGCGGCCGTGCTCGGGGCCGAGCCGGCCGGCCGCGGGGCCGAAGCGAACGTCGAGGAGGTGCCGTCATGAGCCTGTCCCCGGTGGAGGGTGTGGCGCTTGCCGAGATCGAGTCCGGCCCGGACGTGGGCGGGCCGGCGACGAAGGGTGTCGTCGGGCGCTCGCCCGGTCAGCTCGCCTGGCTGCGGCTGCGCCGTGACCGCACGGCCGTGGCCAGCGGCGTGGTCCTGGTTTTCCTCATGGTGTTGGGGCTGGCGGCCCCGCTTGTCGAGATGGCCTACGGCGTCGGTCCGCGGGAGCAGTTCCAGCAACTGCTGGACGGCTTCGGCATGCCGCTGGGTTACGCCGGTGGCGTCAGCGGGGACCACTGGTTCGGCCTGGAGCCGAACCTGGGTCGGGACGTCTTCATCCGGCTGATCTACGGGTTGCGCACGTCGTTGTTCGTCGCCCTCGCCGCCGCGCTGATCACCGCGACGATCGGCGTCGTGCTCGGCACGCTCGCCGGCTACCTCGGCGGCTGGCTCGACGCGGTGCTCAACTGGATCACCGACCTGACCCTGGCCATGCCCTTCCTGATCATCGCGCTGGCGCTCACCCCCGCCATCACGCTGCGCTTCTACGGCGAGCGGGGGCAGGTGTCGTCCGCCTTCGGCGTGGGCGTACTGATCGCCGTGTTCGCCATCTTCGGCTGGACCAGCACCGCCCGCCTGGTGCGGGGGCAGGTGATCGCGCTGCGCGAGCGGGAGTTCGTGGAGGCGGCAAGGGCCAGCGGCGCCGGGTTGGGGCACATGCTCTTCCGGCAACTGCTGCCGAACATCTGGGCGCCGATCCTGGTCTCGTTCTCCCTGGCGGTGCCGCAGTTCATCACGAGCGAGGCCGCGCTGTCGTTCATCGGTGTCGGCCTCAGCGACGAGACGCCGAGTTTCGGCCGGATGATCTACGACAGTCTGGACTTCCTCCAGACCGACCCGGCGTACGTGTTCTTCCCGGGCATCACGATCTTCGCGCTGGTGTTCGCCTTCAACCTCTTCGGCGACGCGTTGCGGGACGCGCTCGACCCGAAGTCGTCCCGGTAGGGGTGGACTCATGTCACGGTTTCTGATCAAGCGGCTGTTCTCCGCCACGCTCACCCTGTTCGCGGTGAGCGTGCTGACCTTCCTGATGTTCTTCGCCCTGCCGCGTGACCCGGTCACCAGCATCTGCTCGAAGAACTGCAACCCGGAGCGGTTGGAGCGGGTCCGCGACGACCTGGGTCTGAACGACCCGCTGGTCAGCCAGTACGCCGGTTACATGAAGGGCATCGTGACCGGTCGCGACCTGGGCAGCGCCCAGGGTGGCCGGTGCGACGCGCCCTGCCTGGGCTGGTCGTACGTCACCAACGAGGCCGTCTCGGACACCCTCGCCCGGGTGCTGCCGGTGACGCTGAGCATCGTGATCCCGGCAGCCATCCTCTGGTTGCTGCTGGGGGTGGGGCTGGGCATGGTCTCCGCGTTGCGGCGCGGCACCTGGCTGGACCGGGCCGCCATCGGTTTCTCACTCACCGGCGCCTCGTTGCAGCTCTACTTCGTGGGCGCGGTGCTGCTGATGGTGTTCGTCTACAACCTGCGGCTGCTGCCGGTGCCCAGCTACACGTCACTGTTCGACAACCCGGCGAAGTGGGCCAGCGGGCTGGTGCTCGCCTGGGTGGCGCTGGCCTTCCTCTTCTCGGCGATCTACGCCCGGTTGTCCCGGGCACAGATGTTGGAGACGCTCTCGGAGGACTTCGTCCGGACCGCGCGGGCCAAGGGCCTGGCCAAACCCACTGTGTACGGGCGGCACGCGCTGCGCGCGGCGATCACCCCGGTGGTGACGATCGCCGGGCTGGACGTGGGTGGGGCGCTGGGCGGCACGGTGATCACCGAGACGACGTTCGGCATCCAGGGGCTGGGGCGTACCGCGGTGGACGCGGTGCGCTCGGGTGACCTGCCCACCATCATGGCCACCGTGCTGATCGCGGCCGTCTTCGTGGTGCTGGCGAACGTGCTTGTGGACCTGCTCTACGCGGCCATCGACCCGCGGGTCCGGCTGCGCTGACGTGTTTGATGGTCACCGCACGGCTGGTGGCGAAATTTATCGACAACTGTTACACAACTCGTAGGTTTTCTTCCTTACGATCCTCGGGACGTCGGCGGTTCTCGCCCCGGCGAAACCGCACGGCACATGGGTGAAGGGGGTACTTCATGAGACCACGCGTGGTGGCTGCCGCAGGCGGCGCGATCGCTCTGGTGGTGGCATTGGGTGCGTGCTCGAAGAACACGGGCGAGGGCACCACCGTGAACACCGAGCGGCAGCAGACCGGGGTCATCGCTACCGATCCCAAGGACTCGCAGGGCCCGGCCGCCGAGGTGAGTGGGGCGCAGAAGGGCGGCACCTTCACCGTCATCCGGGAGTCGCCGATCTCCCACCTCGACCCGCAGCGGACGTACTCGTTCGCCGGTCTGATGGCCAACCCCCTCTGGTCCCGCTACCTGACCACCTGGAAGGACGACGGCAAGGGCGGACTGGTCCTCGTCGGCGACCTGGCCGAAACGCCGGGCAAGAACGTCAACAACGACTGCAAGGTCTGGGAATTCACAGTCAAGGACGGCGTGAAGTTCGAGGACGGCCGGCCGATCACCTCGAAGGAGATCGCGTACGGCATCGCGCGGTCCTTCGACCCCGACCTCTCCGGCGGCCCCACCTACATCCAGGAGTGGCTGGCCGACACCGCGCAGTTCGACACCAAGTGGGACTTCAAGAAGAACAAGACGTCGCTCCCGCCCGGCCTCTCCACGCCGGACGCGAAGACGCTGCGCTTCGAGTTCGCCAAGCCCCGCTGTGACCTGCCGTTCGCGGTCTCGCTGCCGACCACCGCGCCGCTGCCGGCGGACAAGGACACCGGCATCGACGTGGACAAGCAGCCGTTCTCGTCCGGCCCGTACAAGGTCGCCAAGAACCAGGTAGGCGTGTCGCTCACCCTGGACCGCAACCCCAACTGGGACCCGAGCACCGACCCGGTCCGGCACCAGTACCCGGACCAGTTCGTCTGGACCTTCGGCCCGACCGCGGACGCCGCCAACAACCGGGTGATCGCCGACAACGGCGCCGACCAGAGCGCGCTCGCCTTCAACGCCGTGCCCGCCTCGCTTGTCGCCAAGGTCGCCGGGGACGCCACGCTCAAGTCGCGGACGCTCCTCTCCCCGACCCCGAGTGCCAACCAGCTCGTCATCAACAACCAGCGGGTCACCGACCTGAAGGTCCGCCAGGCGCTCAACTACGCAATCGACCGCGAGGGCATGATCAAGGCGCTCGGCGGCCAAACCGTCGCCGCGCCGCTGACCACGCTGATGCCGCCGGCAACCATCGGCTACAAGGCGTACGAGGCGTACCCGGCCGGGCCCAACGGCAACGTCGACAAGGCCAAGGAGCTGCTCGGCGGCAAGACGCCGGAACTGGTTCTCGGTGTCGCCGACAACTCCACCGAGCAGCAGCAGGGTGCGCAGCTCAAGGCCAACCTGGAGCGGGCCGGCTTCAAGATCACCGTCCGGAACATCTCGGACGACGCGAAGCTCGACGAGATCAAGAAGAAGAACAACCCCTGGGACCTGTACATCGGTAACTGGGCTGCGGACTGGCCCAGCGGGGCGTCGATCCTGCCGGTGCTCTACGACGGCCGCACCATCAAGGCCGAGGGCAACAGCGACCAGTCCTACTTCAACGACCCGGCGATCAACGCCGAGATGGACCGCATCCTGGCACTGGCCCCGGCCGACCAGGGCCCCGAGTGGGCCAAGCTCGACGAGCGGATCATGAAGGAGTTCGCACCTGTGGTGCCGCTCTACGTGGACGTGGCCTACAACGTGCACGGGTCCAAGGCTGGCGGGGTCTTCATCTCCAGCGTCTTCGGCTATCCGTCATTCGTGAACGCGCACGTGAAGCCGTAAGTCACACCGCAGACCAGCAGGGTCCTCTCCCGACAACGCCGTCGGGCGGGGACCCTGCTGTTTTCGTTGACGGGTGGAGGTCGACGGCCCGGTCGATCCGGACGGCTGGAGTTCCGACGCCGGAGCGCCCGGCTGGAAGGAACGCTGGGGGATGCTCAGGCCGAGATGCCGGCAGATTAGGATCGGCTGATGTCCAACTTGATCAGGCTCGGCGTGACGACGGTCAATGCGCCGGACGCGCTCGCGCTCGCGCGGTTCTACGCTGAGATCACCGGCGGGGTCGCGAAGGGTGACGAGAGCTGGGCGGTCGTAGAAGGACCGAACGGTGACCTCGGGTTCCAGGGGGTCGACGACCACCGGCCGCCCACCTGGCCGGATGGAGAGGTGGGGATGCAGATGCACCTGGATTTCCTCGTCGACGATCTGGAGGCGACCGGAGCGCGTGTGCTGGCGGCCGGCGCTACCCGATTCGAGCATCAGCCCAACGCGGACCACTGCGTCGTGTACGCCGACCCGGCCGGGCATCCGTTCTGCCTGTCCCTGTGGGGAGCCCCGAGAGTCGGCGACTGACTCAGCTGCGGATACCGCAGAGTCATCTCGCTGCCTCCGCGCCCACCGTGGCGGATCGGTGCGACGGGCCGACAGTTCCACGAGGATGGGCACATGGCGGAGATCTACCCAGATGGCGGCGACGGGGAAGCCCGCACCGAGGCCGTGCCCGGTCTGCGCCCCGAGAGTGAGGACGCCGCCGATGCCACGGCGCGCACGCTCGACGTCGATGGAGAGACGTTCGCTCTCCGTCGAAACGAGTGCGATGGCACCGACTACACGTGGCTCAGCGGGCCGAACCCCGGCTATGGCTTCGGGATGAGCCCGACCGCCGGCCTGTCGCTCGACGAGCACCGGGAGAACATCCGCGGTTTCCTGGCCATGGTTGACCCCACGACCGGACGCATCGAAGACGACTGAACACCACAGCGGCGTCGGCGGCTGGCAGGTCGGGTTCGGCTCGCGCTGCGTCCGAGCGCCATGTGGATCGCCGAGGCGCTCTCCCAACGAAAGCGGGTGATGATGACGCCAACGCTGTTTCTGACAGTGGGCTTGCCGTGCACCGGGAAGACCACTGCTGCTCGCCGTCTGGAGATCGAGCGCAACGCCCTCCGGCTGACGAAGGACGAGTGGGTGAAGGCGCTCTACGGGCCCGAGAATCCGGCGGCGGCCCAGGACGTGATCGAGGGACGGCTCATCGCGATCGGGCTGCGCGCCCTCGAACTCGGCACCAACGTCGTGATCGACTACGGCCTGTGGAGCCGGGACGAGCGCTCCGCCCTCCGGCAGGCGGCAGCGGACCTCGGCGCGGCAGTGGAGCTGCGCTACTTCGAAGTCACCCCTGCTGAGCAGCGCAAACGAGTTGATCAGCGGCAGGCCGAAGCGCCACACACGACGTGGCCGATGTCCGACGAGGAACTTGCCGAGTGGGCCGCCGGCTTCGACATCCCGACCCCTGGCGAACTCGACGGCACCGAACCCATCGACGAGCCACCGGCCGGATTCGCGACGTGGCGCGAGTGGCGTACGCACCGCTGGCCGCCGTCGATCTCCTGACACCTGCGCCGTACCGGCAGTCGCGGACGCTCACCGGCCTGTTTGACGTCCACGCCCCGCCGAAACCGCCGGCATGGGTGCCAGCAGCTCGCGGCCACGCCGTCTGGCTCGCCGGCGGGAGGGCCGGCGAGCCAGACGCTGATCAGTTGAGGATCCGGACGGGACCGACCGCCAGCTGGCCTGACTGACCGCGCTCACCGCCGCGGATCAGGGGACGATCACCACGCCGCCGCGCACGCCACCTCGGGCCAGCCGATCATGGGCGGCCGCCACGTCGGCGAAGGGGTACACGTCGGCGACCCGGAGCGGGATGTCGCCGCTGGTGACGAGCTTTACCAGCTCGCCCAGCCGGGCTCCGTCCGGTAGCACCTCCAGCGCGAAGGTCCGGATTCCCCGCACCGGCTCCGGACGAAGAGGGGGTGACGCGGCCACGTAGCCGCCGCCGTCGCGGATGACGTCCAGCAGCGGGGGGCCGATCACCGCCAGGTCGATGACCGCGTCGAACGGCCCCGTCGGATCGTCGGCGCGCGACAGGAACGCCGCACCGAGCGACTCGACGAACTCGCGGTCGCCGGCCCCGGCGAGGCCCGTGGCGTGCAGACCGGACACCCGGGCCAGCGCCAGAACGAACCCACCGACCTGCCCGGCGGCACCGGTGACGAGCACCGTCGAACCCGCCGGGAGCGCGAGCAGGTCGAGGGCCTGCGCGGCGGCGAGGCCATTGGCCGGCAGGGTCGCCGCCTCGGTGGCGGGGACGCCGGTGGGCGCGGAGGTCAGCCAGGCGGCGTCGAGGACCACGTACTCCGCGTGGGTGCCGACAGTGGTTTGTAGCCACGGCGAGAAGCCGATGACCTCGTCGCCGATCGTGAGCTCCTCGACCGACGGGCCGACCGCGTCGACGCTGCCGGCAACGTCCCAGCCGGGCGTGTAGGGCAGGCCGGTCGGCAACGGGGCCGGGAACCGACCGGAGCGGACCACCAGATCAACCGGATGGACAACTGACGCCGCGACCCGCACCCGCACCTGCCCGGGCCCGGGCTCGGGCACCGGCACGTCGGCCACCTGCAGGACCTCCGGCTCTCCGAACCTTGCATAACTGACTGCGCGCATCGTCGTCTCCTTCACGGCATCTCGTGACCACCAGAACCGTATGAATGATCGGCACTGTGAGAAAGTAGGTACCGTAAAGTGCCTAGGGCACCAAAGGAGGGAAAGATGGCGACGACTACCGCCGCGCAACGCCGTGAAAAGGCCAAACGCGACTACGACGCGTTCCTGGAACAGTGCCCGACCCGCGAGCTGCTGAGCAGGCTCACCGACAAGTGGGTTGCCCTGGTGATCCCCGCACTCGTCGACGGCCCGCAGCGGCACGGCGAGCTCGCCCACCGCATCGCCGGCGTCAGTCAGAAGATGCTCACCCAGACCCTGCGGACGCTGGAGCGCGACGGCCTGGTCACCCGCACGGTCACCGCCTCGGTACCGGTCCGCGTCGACTACGAGCTCACCCCACTCGGCCATGAACTGTTCCCGGTCATGATCGCGATCAAGAACTGGGCGGAGACGCACATGGATCGCGTCTTCGAAGCCCGTACCCAATACGACGCCCGCCCCTGAAGGCATCCGCCGCCGACCGCACAGACCGCGCGACGTATCGCTCATCAGCTAGGTCCAGCTTGGTGAAGACGGCCGTCACGTGCTTCTCCACGCTGCCTGCGGCGAGACGCAGCGACTCGCAGATGGCCGCCTTGGACCGGCCCTCGGCCACCCGGCGTGCCGGAATCACCTATCGAGGATTGGCCCTACAGCAGATGGGTACGGAGGAAGTCGAGTTCCAGCGGAAGCAGTCGCTCGGCGGTGCCGTTCGCTGCCATGTGGGTGGCCCCGGTCAGCGGCAGCACGGCGTGCGGGCGGCCGGTGCTCAGCAGGGCCGCCGAGAGCCGGAGCGTGTGCGCGGCCACCACGTTGTCGTCGGCCATGCCGTGCACAAGCAGCAACGGGCGGGCCTGGTCCGGGCCGGTGACCGGCTCGGCGGCCAACTCGATGAGCGAGTGGTGCGCGTACACGTCCATGCCGTCCTCCGGCAGGCCGAGATAACGCTCGGTGTACGCGGTGTCGTACAGCGTCCAGTCGGTCACCGGCGCACCCGCGATCCCGCACTTGAACAGCTCCGGGTGGCGCAGCACCGCCAACCCGGCCAGCCACCCGCCGAACGACCAGCCCCGCACCCCCACCCGCGCCATGTCCAGGTCGGGATGTTTCCCGGCGAGCGCGGTCAGGGCGTCGATCTGGTCGGTCAGGGCCACGTCGGCCATCCGTCGGTGGACGGCCTTCTCGAACGAGGGGGCCACGCCCGGCGTACCCCGGTTGTCGATGGCGACCACCGCGAACCCGGCGTCGGCCCACCACTGCCGCTCCAACCACGCGGCCCGCGCCGCCACGACCTCCTGGTGCCCCGGCCCGCCGTAGATGTCGAGCAGCACCGGCAGTCGGCGGCCGGTCACGTGGTTGTCCGGGTAGAGCACCGCCGCCGGCAACCGCCGGTCGGTCACCCGTTCCAGCAACGGCAGCGGAGAATATGGCGGGACGGCGGCAAACGACCGCAGCTCGGCGAGCTCCTGGTCGCCGCGCCGGACCGTCCACCGCACCCCGGCATGATCAAGTGACGCGACCCCGACGGCCAGCACGTCACCGCCCACGGCGGCGGTGTGCCAACCCGAGTCGGTGGTGATCCGGCGCGCGTCCACCCCACCGCCGATGGTGGTCCGGACCCGGAACAGGTGCCGCTCGCTCGGCTCGCCGTCGCTCGCCTCGACGAGCAGGTCGGCCGGACCGGAACTGGCCGGCAGTCGACCCACGACCCGCCGCACGTACAGCGACGGCGGGGTGAGCAGGGTGCCGTCCGCGAACAGGCACCGCGCGTCGTACCCGTCGTGGGCCAACTCCCCGCCGACCAACACCCGACCGTCCGCCAGGTGTGCCGGGGTGCCGGCGATCGGCTCGACCCAACGCGGATCCGCCAGCTCCGCGTGCACCTGCGTCTCACCCGTCCGGGGGTCCACAGCGAGCACCAGCCCATGCTGCTGCGAACGGCGCAACACGGTGATCAACGGGCTGCCCTCGCCCCAGCTCACCGCCGTCAGGTACGGGTAGGTCTCCCGGTCCCAGTGCACGTCCACCCAGCCGTCGTCGAGGTCCAGCAGGTGTAGGCTGACCTCCGCGTTCGGCCCCCCGGCCCGGGGGTACGCCACGGCGGTCGGCGGGCTGGCTGGCTGGGCCGGGTCGTGCAGGTGCCACCGCTCCAGGCGGGACTCGTCCACCCTCGCTGCGAGCACCATCCGGCCGTCCGGTGCCCACCAGTAGCCCCGGTACCTGCCGAACTCCTCCGCCGCGATGTGCTCGGCCAACCCCCAGCTCACCCCGGCGTCCTCGCCGGCCAGCAGGGTGTCGGTGCCGTCCGACTCGATCACCCGCAACTCGCCCCGGCGCACCCCCGGCCCGGCGTCGGTCACGTACGCCACCCGCTGCCCGGTCGGGTCCGGACGTGGGTCGAGCACCGGACCGTCGGTGGCCACCTCCACCACGTCACCGTGCACCAGATCGGCCCGGAACAGCCGTCCGGCCAGCGCGAACACCGCGATCCGGCCGGCCGCGTCAAGCGCGTACGAGCCGATGCCGGCGGCGCTGAGCCGTAACCGCTCACGCAGTGCGCGTTCGCCGGGGGAGAGCGACCGGACGTCCCCGCCCTCGCCCAGCAGGGTCGTCGGGTCGGCGACCAGGCGCTCCTCGGCGGTAGCCACGTCCAGCAGCCAGAGCGCGTCCGCCGGGTCCTCCGGCCCCGCCGAGCGCAGGAAGATCACCCGGGAGCCGTCATCAGCTACGGAGACAGCGCGCGGCGCACCGTGGCTGAACCGGCGGGTGCGGGCGGCCAGCTCCGGAAAGTCCACAGACCGAATCGTAGAGCGGTACCGCAGGTGATGTGGCCGACCTGGGCGGACGCGTCAGCGCCGGCGGGCCCTGACCGCCGGTTAGAGTGACAGCCGTGACGATGCTGCCCGACCGCCGCCTGCTGCTGGTCCATGCGCACCCCGACGACGAGTCGATCGGCACCGGCTCGACGATGGCCCACTACGCCGCCGACGGCGCCCACGTCACGCTTGTGACCTGCACCCTCGGTGAGGAGGGCGAGATCCACGTGCCGGCGCTGGCCCAGCTCGCCGCCGCCGAGGCCGACCAGCTCGGCGGGTACCGGATCGCCGAGCTGGCCGCCGCGTGCGCCGCGCTCGGTGTCAGCGACCACCGCTTCCTGGGCGGGGCCGGGCGCTACCGCGACTCGGGAATGATGGGGCTCGCCACCAACGAACACCCCCGCGCCTTCTGGCAGGCGGACCTGGACGAGGCCGCCGGGCACCTGGTGGAGATCATGCGGGAGGTCCGCCCGCAGGTGCTGGTCACGTACGACCCGAACGGCTTCTACGGCCACCCGGACCACATCCAGGCGCACCGGGTCGCGATGCGCGCTGTCGAGCTGGCCGCCGCCGAGGGCTGCGCCCCGCTGAAGGTCTACTGGACCGCCATGCCGCTCAGCGTCCTGGAGGCCGGCCTGGCGCACTTCGCCGAGTCCTCCGACAACCCGTTCGCCGGCATCGAGGACATTGCGGAGCTGCCCTTCGGCACGCCGGACGCCCGGATCGCCGCCCGGATCGACGGCACCGACCAGCACCTGGCCAAGGAAAACGCGATGCGGGCGCACGCCACCCAGATCCCGGCCACCTCCTGGCTCTACTCGATCGCCGGCAACTTCGGCGGCGAGTTCATGGGCGTGGAGTTCTTCACCCTGGCGGTCGGCGAGAAGGGTCCGGGCTCCGGGCCGTACGGCTGGGAGGACGACCTCTTCGCCGGGCTCCCCGCGGAGACCGCCGCGGACCGGTCTCCGGTCACGGCGGCTGGTCTCCGGTGACCCTGCCCGCGCCGATGACGGTTCTGGACGAGCAGGATGCCCCGCCCCCGGTGGGGCCACCGCCGCGACTGCTCGACCTGGGCCTGCGGGTGGCCGGCGCGATCGTCGTGGTGGTCGCCGGGGTGCTGAGCGGGGTGCTGGAGTTGCTGCTCGCCACGGTCCGCGTCGGCGGGCAGTTGATCGGTGTGTCGGCAGTCCTGGCCGTCGGTGCCAACATCGTGCTGAGCTGGTTCGCCTACGCGGCGGTCGGCCGCAGGTGGGCGGTGGCGCTGCCGGCGGTGCCCTGGTTCGCGCTGATGGCGGTGGCCGCCATCCGGACCAGCGAGGGTGACCTGTTGCTGGCCGGCGACAACTGGGTCGGCCTGGCCATGATCGTGGCCGGCGCGATGACCTTCGCGGTGATGGGCTTCCGGCAGATCCTCGCTCCGCCAACGACGCTCGGGCTGGTGACGCCACCCAGGTAGGGATGGTAGATATTCCAGCCAGGGATGTGAGCCCGCGACGGGGCGTACGGCAGGAGGTCCGGCGATGGACAGACGGTGGCGTGACATCACGGTGCTCGTGGCGGCACTGTTCGCGGTCAACGTGGTCGCCCGGCTGGTCATCCGGTTCGGCTTCGAGGAGGACGACACGGCCGCTGACCGGGTGTCGTTGGCGATGTTCGCGGTGATCGGGCTGACCCTGGCCGTTGTCGCCTTCCGCTGGGGCCGTCGTCGGCCGCTTGCCGACTGGGCGGCCGACATGGCCGTCGTGGTGCCGGCGGCGATGGTGTTGACAGTCCTGGTCGGGCCGCTGCTGATCGGCCACAACCCGTTCGCCGGTGGTCCGGAGACGTTCTTCGCCCAGCTCTGGCTGTACCTGCTCGCCGCCGGCGCCGGGGTGCTGATCGGCTACCTGGTGCTCACCGCACTGGGGCGTGACTACCGCTCGTGGCAGCTCAAGCGGTACGCCGAGGTCAAGGCCGCCAAGCCCCGCCGCGTCGTCCGCCGCTGACCCGGGTGCCGGGCGCTGCGCGCCTTGATCAACTCGGCTTCCAGAAAGTCGCGGTGTCCGGGCGGTGTGGATGCCGCGACTTCCTGAAAGTCGAGTGGATCAGCGCGAGGTCGAGCCGATCAGCGCGACCGGGCCGTGCCGGTAGGCGTCGCGTCGAGCCGACGAGTGGCCGGGTCAGTGCGGGGCCACCCGGGTCAGGTAGGTGTGGTGGGTGGTGAAGCCGAGCCGCCGGTAGAGCGTGACCGCCGCCGTGTTGTGCTGCTCGACCTGGAGAAACGTGTGTGTCGCACCGACCGTCACGCCCCAGGTGGCCAGCTCGTGGATCACCCGACGGGCCAGCCCTTGGCGGCGGGCCGCCGGCACCACCTCGATCAGGCTCAGGCCCAACCAGCGCCCCTGGCCGGTCACCGTGCCCCGGCCGACAGCGACCAGCGCGTCGTCGACGTACACGTGGGCGAAGCGGACCTGGTCCACGGCGGTGAGCACGTGGCGGGCGGCCTCCGGTAGGCCGCCCTTGCGGCCGGCGGCGATCGCCAGCCACGGCTCGCTCGGGGCGGTGGCCAGCTCGACGACCACACCGCGCCGCCGGCCACCGGTGCCGGCGCCCACCTCGCCGGGGACCGTGTCCACCTCGCCGGGGACCGTGTCCACCTGGCGCGGGGCGGACCGATCCTCGGGCGGCAGGGGGAGCGGCGCGGTCTGCACCAGGACCGGCGGGCGGGCGGCCCAGCCACGGGCGTCCAGCTCGGCACCGACCGGCGCGGCGAGCGGCAGCGGCGTGTTGATGATCGGGGTCTGTCCCTGGTCGGCGTACCAGCGTTCGACAGCGTCTACGGCGGCGGGCAGCGGCCGGTCGGGATCGCCGAGCGGCAGCGCCGAGTTGGCCCGCCCGGTCCAACCGTCCGCCGCACGCAGCAGCCAGTCGCCGAGCTGGCCCCGCGTCGGTGCCGGCCAGGCCTCGTCGGCGGCCCGCTCCAGCGCCACCACCGCCGCGGCGGTGGGCCGGCGGGTCGGGGGCACCCGCTTGGCGCGGTGCACCTGCGTCACCGGGACGCGAAGCTGGCCCTGTGCCGTGGCGAGGGTGAGATGAGTCTCGCTCAGCTCGACCAGCTCGCCGAGGGCGTCCGAGAAGAGCGGTCGGCCTTCGCGAATCCCCACAATCCGGCGGACTACGATTCGGTGTCCCACATCCTGCTGTCGGAGCACGATCGACCCCCTCCCCGGCGAGATACTAGGCTCTTACCGTCGCGGGTGATCGCGGCGTGTCTTGCGGAGGAGAAGACCGGTGACCTACATCATCGCCGAGCCGTGCGTGGATGTGCTCGACAAGGCATGCATCGAGGAGTGCCCGGTCGACTGCATTTACGAGGGCAACCGGATGCTCTACATCCACCCCGACGAGTGCGTCGACTGTGGTGCCTGTGAGCCCGTCTGCCCGGTGGAGGCGATCTTCTACGAAGACGACGTCCCCGAGCAGTGGAAGGACTACACCGGCGCCAACTACGAGTTCTTCGAGGACCTGGGCTCGCCCGGTGGTGCCTCGAAGATCGGCAAGGTGGAGAAGGACGCCACCTTCGTCGCCGCGCAGCCGCCGCGCGGCGAGGGCCACTGAACCGGCCCGCGCCGGTCTCGTCGCGGCTGCCCGAGTTCACCTGGGACACCCTGGACGCCGCGGCCACCCTGGCCGCGGCGCATCCGGATGGCCTGATCAACCTCTCCATGGGTACGCCGGTCGACCCGGTGCCCGAGGTGATCCGCCGGGCGTTGGCTGACGCGTCCGATGCTCCCGGTTACCCGCTGACCGCCGGCACCCCGGCGTTGCGGGCCGCGATCGCGGCGTGGGTGTCCCGGGCCTGTGGCGCCGGGGTCGACGGGCTCGGCGTGCTGCCGACCATCGGCTCGAAGGAGCTTGTCGCCTGGCTGCCGACCCTGCTCGGCATCGGCCCGGGTGACGTGGTGGTGGTGCCGTCGATCGCGTACCCCACGTACGAGGACGGTGCCCGCCTGGCCGGCGCCACGGTTGTCCGCACCGACTCGCTCACCTCGGTCGGGCCGACCCCGCGCGTCCGGCTGGTCTGGGTCAACTCGCCCGGCAACCCGACCGGCCGGGTGCTGCCCGCGGCGCACCTGCGCAAGGTGGTCGACTGGGCTCGGGAGCGCGGCGCGGTGGTCGCCAGCGACGAGTGCTATCTGCCGCTGGGCTGGTCGGCCGAGCCGGTTTCGGTGCTGTCCCCGCAGGTAAGCGGTGGCAGCTATGCCGGGATCCTCGCCGTGCACTCGCTGTCCAAGCGATCAAATCTCGCCGGCTACCGGGCCGGGTTCGTCGCCGGTGACCCGGCGCTCGTCGCCGAGCTGCTCAAGGTGCGCAAGCACGCGGGCATGATCGTGCCCGCGCCGGTGCAGGCGGCCATGGTGTCCGCACTCGAGGACGAGCGGCACGCCGAGGAACAGCGGGAGCGCTACCGCGCCCGGCGGGAGGTGCTGGCCGCCGCGTTCACCGGTGCCGGGTTCACCGTCGAGCACTCCGAGGCGGGTCTCTACCTCTGGCTCACCCGGGGTGAAGACTGCTGGCAGACGGTCGACTGGCTGGCGCGGCGGGGCATCCTGGTCGCGGCCGGCGTCTTCTACGGTCCCGGCGGCCAGCAGCACGTACGGGCGGCGCTCACCGAGTCCGACGAGCACATCGCCGCAGTCGCGGCCCGCCTCGCCCAGGTCTGAGCGCGGGTTCGGGCGGTCGGGCCGGTGGCCCGACCGCCCGAACGGCGTCAGTCGCTGATCTGGCCGAACACCCGCAGCAGCGTGTTCCGGCTCTGCTTCTCCAGCAGTTCGCTGGAGTAAAGCTCCTGCATGGCGATGACCCGCCCGTCGTGCACTGTCACCTCCGCCTTCAGCGGCACCTCCCGCTTGACGTCCACGGACACGATCTCCTCGTACGGCAGGAACGTGTGCCTGGCCGACAGTTCCGCCATCGACACCGAGCCGACCAGCGTGCGCAGCCGATCCTCGCCCTGGCTGGCCTTACCCGGGTTGGCGATCAGGACCAGCCCTCGGTCGAGGACGAGCACGTCGTGCTCCGTACCGTCGATCTTGATGTTGGCCAGCGCGCCGATCAGGTCGGCGTTGCGCGCGGAGGCCCGCTCCTGCACCACAGTCGCGCCGGACGGGTCGATGCCCAGCTCGGCCAGGCGGGCCAGCGCCACGTCCAGGGTCTGCGCTACGACGGCCAACTTGGCGATCTCGGCGAGGTCCAACGGCTGCCCCTGCGGGCCGACGAGCTGCGCCGGGCCGGACCAGGAGAGCTGCCAGTGGGCCTGACCGGAGCGGACGGCCGCGTTGTCGAGCAGGGTCTCCATCGGTCCGGCGAATCGGGCCGCGGCCTCCTTGCGGGTGGCGTCGTCGAAGAACTGCTCGGCGAACTCGCCGAGCCGGCCGGAGCGCACCAGGTCCAACACTGTGGTGAGGCCGGGCTGGGAGGTGCCGGTGAACCGTCCGGCGGCCCGGTAGATGCTGTCCGCCTGCTCTTGCACGCCGGCCGCGACCGCCGCGGCGATGAACTGCGCCCAGGGCAGCGCGGTGCGCTGGCCGTGGTCGACCACGATCCGCTGCAACTGCCGCCCGGCCGCGTCGATGTCGGCGAGCAGCAGCGCGGCAGGCCGTTCGTCAGGTGTGACGGTCCCGGCCGGCAGGGCCGCCATCGCGGCGACCCGGACGCCGATCGGCGGGTGGGTGTCCCACGGCGAGGGATCCCGGTCGGGGGCGTTCTCCCGTAGCGCGGCGAGCTCGTCCCGTCGGGCGTGCAGGAGCTGGCCGAAGCCACCGAAGAGGTCGTCCGGCGCCAGCCCGGCCGACCAGCCCGACTCGACGTAGCGACGCATGAAGAACCCCCAGGCCGCGTCGAGCGCCGGCAGGGTGCGCAGCGCGGAGGCTGCGGCGTCGTGCCCGGCCAGCAGCACCGAGGAGCGGTCGGCCTCCAACTCCTGCCGCCGGGACGCGGCGTTGTCGACAATCAGGTAGAGCCTCGAGTAGCCCTTGAAGACCCAACCGACCGGGTTACGCGGGCTGATCCGGTCAAGCGTCTCCGCGATGGCGAGCCGACCCCGGTACGCCACCCCGCCGAGTCGGGTGTGCTTGCCGGAGTAGTGGCCCAGCTCGTGCGCGAGGACCGAGCGCAGCTGGTCGGTCCGCATCGCCTGGAGCAGCGGCAGTCCGACGTACAGGGTGCGCCGCCCGCCGACCAGGCCGAGCAGTTTGCTCTGCTCGGCGACCGCCGCGTTCACCTCGGGCACCAGCCGGATCTCGTCCGGGGCGCGGGTGCCCACCGCGCTGGCCAGCTCGCGCACGGTGGCCCACAGGCCCGGTGCCTCGTGGTCGGTGAGCACCAGGCCGGGTTCCGGCTCGTTCTTCGTACGGATCGCGCGCCACAGCCCGACGGCCACCGCGCCCAGCGCGATGACCAGGGGCAGCAGCAGCTTCCCGGTGACGACCCCGTTTGTGTGATCGAACAGCCAGACCCCGAGTGCGACGACGGCGGCGAGCTGGAGGAGCGCGACGACGTAGAAGCCGATCAACATGACCACCGAGGCGAGCGCCCGGTATGTCGCGGACATTGGGTTTCCTTCCCGCTGTAGCCCGCATCGACGTGGCGGGCGGCGCAGCGGACCGTACGACGCTGATCTGACGCGGACAACCCCCTTCCGGGCGGCCTCGCCAAGACTTACGATCTTGCGGATTCGTCACGGGGTGAGAGGCAGCGCGTCATGTGGCCGTTCCGGCGTAGCAACAGGCAGGTGGCGGTGCCCACGTTGACCGTGGACCCGACCGAGGGCGACCCGACCGCGCGGGCGTTGCGGGAGGCCGCCGCACGGCGGGACTGGGCCGCCATCCGCGATCTACTCGCCCCGGTGACCGACCCCGACGACCACGCCTTCTACGTCACGGCCGTCGCCGATACCGACGGCGTGCAGGACTGGATCGGTGCGTGGATCGAGGCCGAACCCGGCTCGACGCTGCCGGTGCTGGTGCGCGGGGCGCACGCCGTCTACTGGGCCTGGGAGGCCCGCAGCAGCGCACGGGCCTCGCAGGTGAGCCAGGATCAGTTCAAGGAGTTCTGGCGGCGACTGCGGCTGGCCGAGAACTGCCTCGACGAGGTGGTCGACCGCGATCCGGACGACACCACGGCGCGTACCTTCCTGGTGACCTCGGCCCGGGGCCGGCAGGTGGACCGGGACGAGGCGAACCGGCGGTTCGGCGAGGTGGTCGCCCGGCACCCGTGGCACCGGATCGCGCACGAGCAGATGCTGCAGTACCGCTGCCGCAAGTGGTACGGCAGCCACGAGGAGATGTTCGCGTTCGCCCGCGAGGCGGTGGCAAAGTCGCCGGCCGGCTCGCCGCTCGGGCACCTCGTCGTCGTCGCGCACCTGGAACAGTGGTTGGACCTGCCCGTCGGCGAGGACGACGAGTACCTGGACGACGACGCGATCCGCGCCGAACTCGCCGCCGCCGCCGACCACTCGGTGCGGCACCCCGACTACCGGCGCCGACCGGGCTGGGCGAGCGTGCACAACACCTTCGCAATGGGCTTTTCGAAGGTGGGGGACCTGCGCTCCGCCGCCGGCCAGTTCGAGGTGATCGGCGACCAGGTGACCTCCTGGCCCTGGCAGTACATCAACAACGACCCGGTGATCCCGTTCGTCGCCTGGCGCGACGACGCGATGGCCGTCGAGGACTGACCGGCGTCCGGACCGGCCCCGGACGATATCCTCGGCCCGACCCGGTCGGGGCCGTGTCGGCCCCACACCCCAGCAGGATCGTCGAGGTGTGCGGATGGTGGACAGGCCCGGTGTGCGGGCGGCGGTGGTCGGCACCGGCCTGATCGGTGGTTCGGTATTGCTCCGGCTGCACGCCGCAGGCGTCGACGTGACCGGGTGGGATCCGGACGAGGACACCCGGCGGGAGGCCCGCCGGGTGGGCGTACCCACTCCGGACCGGCTGGCCGACGCGGTGGCCGACCGGGACGTGGTCTTCCTCTGCGGGCCGCTGCCCACCCTGCCGGCGACGCTTGTCGAGGTGGCCGCGATGACCGGTGAGCGTTGTGTGCTCACCGACGTGGGCAGCACCAAGGCGGAGGTGGCGGCGTTCGCCGCCGCGCACGGGCTGACGCACCGGTTCGTGCCCGGCCACCCGATGGCCGGCACCGACCGGGCGGGCTTGACGGCGGCGGGGCCGGAGCTGCTCGCCGACGCCGCCTGGGTGCTCTGTCCCGCGGCCGGGCCGGCCACCGCCGCGTTCCGTTGGCTGGCCGCGCTGCTGACGGACCTGTTCGGGGCGCGGGTGGTGCCGATGTCCGCGGCGGAGCACGACTCGGCCGTCGCGCTCGCCTCACACGTGCCGCACCTGCTGGCCGGCGCGCTCGCCGGTGCGGTGCAGCGCGCCCCGCTGCGCGACGCGATTCTCGCGCTCGCCGCCGGCAGCTTCTCCGACGGCACCCGGGTCGCCGGCACCCCCGCCGGTCGGACCGCGAACATGCTGCTCGGCAACCGGGACCGGGTGCTACGCGAGCTGGCCGAGGTCACCGCGTTCCTGGACGACCTGACCGCCGCGCTGCGCGACGGCGACGCACCGGCGCTCACCGCCCGGTACGACGAGGCCCGGACCGCCCGCGCGGCGCTGCGGGAACGCCGGTTCGACGCGGAGCACCGGCAGTTCCCACTCGACGGTGACCACGCCGCGGAGGTGTCCTGGCTGCGTGGGTTGGGGGTGGCCGGCGGTCACCTGACGGGTCTGCGCGTCGGCGTCGACACTGTCTCCTACGCGGCGCGGCGGCCCGCGGCTGACTAGGCTGAGGGGCATGGCGGCGGACAGTCCGGTGGTGCAGGTACGCGGCGAGGCGTACCGGGAGGTGCCGCCGGAGCTGGCCCGGTTCGCGGTCACCGCGACCGCGCGGGACCGCGATCGGGAGACCACCCTGACCCGGCTGGCCGAGCGTGCCGCGGCCGTCCGGGTGCTGCTTGACGGTTCCGGGCCGGCGGTGGCGCGGCGGGAGACCGGCGATCTGCGGGTGCGACCGGAGACCCGTCGCTCGGGCGAGCGGGTGGTCGCCTGGCACGGCAGCGTGACCACCACTGTCACGGTCACCGACTTCACCGCCCTCGGCGAGCTGATGCTCCGGTTGGCCGACCAGGATCAGGTCGAGGTGGCCGGGCCCTGGTGGGAGCTTCGCCCGGACAGCCCCGCGCACCGCGAGGCCCGACACGCCGCGATCCGTGACGCGCTGGTCCGGGCCCGGGAGTACGCCGAGGCGCTCGGCGCCCAGGTCACCTCGCTGCTCGAGCTGGCCGATGCCGGGCCGGCCGACCGGCCGATGTTCGCCCGCGCGGCGTTCGCCGGGAGTGGCGGCGCGGGTGGCGGGCCGCCGGAGCTTGAGCTGGACCCGCAGCCGCAAACCGTCCAGGCGGCCGTGCAGGCGCGGTTCACGATCAGCGCGCCGGTCCTCGACTGATGCCACCGCCGCGGGTGCTGTCGGTCGACGAGTTGGTGCGGCGGGCGTCGGCGCTTGCCGAGGCCGGTCCGCGGCAGCTGCTGGGCATCGCCGGCGCCCCGGGCGCGGGCAAGTCCACGCTTGCCGAGCAGGTAGTGGCCGCCGTCGGGTCGGCCGCCCGGTTGGTGCCGATGGACGGCTTCCACCTGGCGCAGTCCCAGTTGGTCCGGTTGGGCCGCGCGGACCGCAAGGGCGCGGTGGACACCTTCGACGCCAACGGGTTCGTGTCGTTGCTGCGCCGGCTGCGTCGGCTGGAGCCCACCTCGGTGTACGCGCCGGAGTTCCGCCGGGAGCTGGAGGAGCCGGTGGCCGGGGCGATCGAGGTGCCGCCGTCGGTCCGGCTGGTGGTGACCGAGGGCAACTACCTGCTGCTGCCGGATTTTCCGTGGCAGGAGGTGCGTGCGCTGCTGCACGAGACGTGGTTCCTCGATCTGGACGCCGATCTGCGCCAGCGTCGGTTGACCGCCCGGCACGAGGCGTTCGGGCGGTCGCCGGAGCAGGCCCGCGCATGGGCGTTGGGCACTGACGAGGCGAACGCGGCCCTGATCACTCCGACCGCCGACCGAGCCGACCTGGTGGTCCGGCTGCTCGAACCCCCGGCGGCCTGACCGGCCGGGCCCGGCCTGGCGGTCTTCAGTCCAGGTCGCGGATCGGCCGGGCGGGGTTGCCGACGGCGACCACGTTGGCGGGCAGGTCCCGGGTCACCACAGCGCCCGCGCCGACGACGGTGTTCGCGCCAATCGACACTCCGGCCAGCACTATCGCACCGCCGCCGAGCCAGACGTTGTCGCCGATGGTGATCGGTTTGGCGGCCTCCCACTTGTCCCGGCGTGGACCGGGTTCCACCGGGTGGGTCGGCGTGAGCAGTTGCACGTTCGGTCCGATCTGGACGTCGGCGCCGATGGTGATCGGGGCGACGTCGAGGAAGACAGTTTGGTAGTTGACGAAGCTGCGTGGCCCGATCCGGATCTGCCAGCCGTAGTCGCAGTAGAACGGTGGGCGGATCCAGGCGTCCTCGCCCAGGTCGCCGAGCAGTTCGCGCAGCGCCGCCAGCCGCCCCTGCGGGTCCGCCGCGGCGCTGGTGTTGAAGCGTTCCATCAGCCGGGCGGCCCGGTCCAGGTCGGCGATGAGCTCTGGGTCGTCGGCGAGGTAGGGCTCGCCGGCCAGCATCCGGTCCTTCATGGAGGTCACCCGGTCGATGATGCCCGCCAGCAGCGGTGCCGGTTGGCGGGTTTCGTCATATTTCCCGGGGACACCACCGGCAGCACTGTCACCGAGCGGATCATCCAGGCGTACCCCCGTGGGGTCCGTGGCCGAGCGCCGCGGACCCGGCGGGTGCGTCAGTCGTTGGCGTGCAGGGCGGCATTCAGCTCGATGCCCCGGCCGGTGCGTGGCCGGGCCTCCAGCGCGCCGGTCACCGAGTTACGCCAGAACAGCAGGCCGTTGACGCCGGACAGCTCCCGAGCCTTGACCACCCGGCCGTCCGGCAGGGTGACCTTCGAACCGGCAGTGACGTAGCAGCCGGCCTCGACCACGCAGTCGTCGCCGAGGGAGATGCCGATGCCGGCGTTCGCGCCGACCAGGCTCCGCTCGCCGATGCGGACCTTGTCGGTGCCGCCGCCGGAGAGGGTGCCCATGATCGACGCCCCGGCGCCCACGTCGGAACCGTCGCCGACCACCACACCCTGCACGATCCGCCCCTCGACCATCGAGGTGCCGAGCGTGCCGGCGTTGAAGTTGCAGAAGCCCTCGTGCATCACAGTGGTGCCGGCGGCCAGGTGCGCGCCGAGGCGGACCCGGTCGGCGTCGGCGATGCGCACCCCGGCGGGGACGACGTAGTCGGTCATCCGGGGGAACTTGTCCACCCCGTACACCGCCAGGTGGCGGCCGGCCGCCCGCTCGATCACCCGCAGCTCGTCCACCCGCTCCGGTGGGCACGGCCCGGCCGACGTCCAGGCCACGTTCGCCAGCTTGCCGAAGATGCCGTCGAGGTTGAGCTGGTTGGGTCGGACCAGGCGGTGCGAGAGCAGGTGCAGCCGCAGGTACGCGTCCGGGGCGTCCTTGATCGGGTCGTCGAGCGAGCCGATCACGGTGACCACCTGGACGGTACGCAGACCGGGCAGGGACCGGTCACCGAGCGCCGCCGGCGGCAGGTCGAGCACGTCCGACTTGTCCTCCCCGGCGACAAGCGGCAGCTCACCCAGGCCCAGCTTGCCGGTCGGGTACCAGGTGTCGAGCACCTGCTCGTCGGCCGTGACAGTGGCCAGGCCAATGCCCCAGGCGGATTCTGCGGACGTCACTGATACACCTCTCCGTCGCGGCCGGGCCGACCTCAGCTCACTCCTCGCGCTGACAGACCTGACGGTACCGTGCGAACCATGGAGAACCCGCTGACCCCCGAGGTCCTCGCCGATCCGGTGCAGCTGACCCGCGCTCTGGTCGACATAGAGTCCGTGTCCCTCAACGAGAAGGCGATCGCCGACTGTGTCGAAGAGGTGCTGCGGGGCGTACCGCACCTGACCACCCACCGGCACGGCAACACGGTGATGGCGCGTACCGACCTCGGTCGGGCGCAGCGCGTCGTGTTGGCCGGGCACCTCGACACGGTGCCGCTCAACAACAACTTCCCGTCGACCATGCGCGGCGATCTGATGTACGGCTGCGGCACCTCGGACATGAAGTCCGGCACCGCGTACGCGCTGCACCTGGCGGTGACGCTGCCCGAGCCGCGCTACGACGTGACGTACTTCTTCTACGAGGCGGAGGAGATCGAGTCGCGGTACAACGGGCTCAACCTGGTCGCCCAGGCGTACCCGGAGTGGCTGGAGGCGGACTTCGCGGTGCTGCTGGAGCCGACGTACGGCATCGTCGAGGCGGGCTGCCAGGGCACCATGCGGGCCCTCGTGACGACGACTGGTGAGCGGGCGCACGCGGCGCGCTCCTGGCACGGGGTGAACGCCATCCACGCGGCCACCGAGGTGCTGCGGCGTCTGCAGACGTACGAGGCCCGGCGGGTCACCATCGAGGGGTGCGACTACCGCGAGGGCATGAACGCGGTACGGATCATCGGTGGGGTCGCCGGCAACGTGATCCCGGATCGCTGCGAGATCGAGGTCAACTACCGGTACGCGCCGGATCGCGACCCGGCGGCTGCCGAGGCACACCTACGGGAGGTGTTCGCCGGCTTCGAGGTGGTGGTGACGGACGCGGCGGCCGGTGCGGCTCCCGGCCTGCAGGCGGCCCCGGCGCAGGAGTTCCTGGCGGCGGTGGGCGCGGCACCGATCGGCAAGCTGGGCTGGACGGACGTGGCCCGGTTCGCGGCCATGGGTATTCCCGCGCTGAACTTCGGGCCGGGTGACCCCAACCTCGCCCACCACCGGGACGAGCACGTCGAGATCAGCAAGATCCGCGACGGCGCGGCGACCCTGCACCGCTGGCTGGCTCCGGCCTGACCGATCGCCCGGTGATCAAGAGGTTTGCGTCACCCTGGCCCGTTGTCGGCGACGCAAACCTCTTGATCGGCTCCTGCGGGCGTGGCGGCGGTGGGGGAGATGAGGGTCGGGTCCTGCAGTCGCGTGCGGCGGCGTTCGGCCACCACGTCTTGGATCCGTCGCTGCATCTGGCGACGGATCCGGATCATCTCGCTGTTACTGATCACGCTGTCTCCTCCCCCGAAGGCGCGCGCCCGGGCATACCGGGTATGTGAATAGTAAGACGTACGGGGGAGCGAATTAGTTGCCCATGATCCCGAACTATTTCCCGGCGACCGCGCCCCGCGCCCCGGCGAGGTGCCGCTCCACTACGGTTGCTCCATGAGCCAGAGCAACGGGCGGGAGGCCGGTCGCGGTCCAGGGCAGGAGCGGCACCGGGGTGCGGTCACACTACGCAGAGGGGCGATCCCGAGCAGCACCGCCGACCAGCGGCTGCTGGATTCGCGCGGACGGGGTGACTGGAAGACCAAGGACGCCTGGCGCGCCCTGCGCATCCTCTCCGAGTTCGTCGAAGGGTTCGACACCCTCGCCGACCTGCCGCCGGCGGTGAGCGTGTTCGGCTCCGCGCGCAGCGGACCGGACAGCGCCGAGTGCCGGCTGGCCGAGCAGCTGGGTGGCGCCCTGGCCCGAGCCGGCTACGCGGTGATCACCGGAGGGGGGCCGGGGGTGATGGAGGCCGCCAACCGCGGTGCCAGCGAGGCCGGTGGGCTTTCCGTCGGGCTCGGCATCGAGCTGCCGTTCGAGCAGGGGCTCAACGAGTGGGTCGACCTGGCGATCGACTTCCGTTACTTCTTCGCCCGCAAGACGATGTTCGTCAAGTACGCCCAGGCGTTCGTCGTGCTGCCCGGCGGGTTCGGCACCATGGACGAGCTGTTCGAGGCGCTCACCCTGGTGCAGACCGGCAAGGTCACCCGCTTCCCGGTGGTGCTGATGGGGCTCTCCTACTGGCAGGGCCTGCTCGACTGGCTGCGCGACACCATGGCCGCCGACGGCAAGGTCGGTCCGGTCGACCTCGACCTGATCTGCCTCACCGACGACGTGAACGCGGCGGTCCGGCACATCGTCGAGGCGGAGGCCGCGCTCTCCGCGGAGCAGGAGGCGGTCCGGGACGAGGCCGTCGCGCGTACCGGCGCGGACCAGCAGGCCGCCGCCGCGCAGGCCGCCGAGCAGCCGCGGGACAAGTGATGGCCGCGATCTGCGTCTTCTGCGCCTCCTCCCGCACGCTCGACCAGCGCTGGTTGGACCTGGCCACCGAGGCCGGCGAGCAGTTGGCCCGGCGCGGTCACACGCTGGTGAGCGGCGGTGGCTGCGTCGGGATGATGGGTGCGGTGGCCGACGGCGCCCGATCCGCCGGCGGGCGCACCCTGGGGGTGATTCCGCAGTCGCTCGTCGACCTGGAGGTCGCCGACCTGGCCTCGGACGAGCTGCTGGTGACCGACTCGATGGCCGGTCGCAAGACCCTGATGATCGACAAGTCGGACGCGTTCCTCACCCTGCCCGGCGGACTGGGCACCCTGGACGAGTTGTTCGAGGTCTGGACGACGGCGACTCTCGCCCTGCACGCCAAGCCGATGGTGCTCATCGACACCGACGGGTTCTACCGCCCACTGCTGGACTGGCTGGACGGCCTGGCCGACAATCGCTTCCTGAAGCCCGCCGGTCGCGCCCTCCTGACGGTGGCCACCTCGGTCCCCGAAGCCCTGGACGCCCTGGAGTCCCAGCTCACCTAACCCCACCCCACCCCACCCCACCCCACCCCACCCCACCCACCCCGGCCCACCCCGGCCCCGCGCGCTCCGGCCGCGTTGATCATGAAGTTATTGCCCTCGATGTCGGCGTGTCTTGGCTATAACTTCATGATCAACCACGCGAATGGGGGGTTCGGTGGGGTGGGGTGGGGTTCGGTGGGGTGGTGGGGTTCGGAGGGGTTTGGTGGGGGTGTCGTACTGGTCTGATGGGATGAGCTGATGCAGGCGTACCGGTTGGTGCGGCCCTCCGTTGGGCCGGCGCGGGAGGACGCGGCGGCGCCGACCGACGCTTCCGCGCCCGCCGCCGGCGGTTGGCGGGCCGATCCGGTGCAGGCCGAGGTGATCGGGCACACCGCCGGGCCGATGCTCGTGCTCGGCGGCCCCGGCACCGGAAAGACCAGCACGCTTGTCGAGGCGGTCGCCGCCCGGGTGCGCGAGGGGGTCGACCCCGAACGGATCCTGGTGCTGACCTTCGGTCGTCGCGGGGCCACCGCCCTGCGGCAGCGCATCGAGGCCCGGGTCGCGCAGGACGGCCACCGGGTGCTGCGTGAGCCCCTGGTGCGCACCTTCGCGGCGTACGCCTTCGGGCTGCTGCGCCGCGCCGCCGCCGAACGAGGCGAGCCGTCGCCCCGGCTGCTCACCGGCCCGGAGCAGGATCTGATCATCCGTGAGCTGCTCGACGTGGTGGGCGAGGAGCCCGAGGACGACCCGGTCGGCTGGCCGGACGACCTGCGCCCCGCCCTGCGTACCCGGGCCTTCGCCGGTCAGCTGCGCGACTTGCTCATGCGCGCCGCCGAGCGGGGCGTCGGCCCGGTCGACCTGGCCCGGCTGGGCGAGAAGCTCGGCCGCGCCGACTGGCCGGCCGCCGCACGCTTCCTGCGGGAGTACGTCTCCGTGCTCGCGCTGCGCGACGTCAGCAACCGGGGCTCCATCGCGTACGACCCGGCGGAGCTGGTCCGGGCGGCCACCGGGTTGCTGCGTGACGACGAGGAGTTGCTGGCCGCCGAGCGCCGCCGGATCGCCCACGTGTATCTCGACGAGTTGGCCGACACCGACCCCGCCCAACTGGAGCTGCTCTCGGTGATCGCGGGCGGCGGCACCCCGCTTGTCGCGTTCGCCGATCCGGATTCCTCCACGTACGCGTTCCGCGGCGCCGACCCGGCCGGCGTGAGCACGTTCACGCACCGCTTCCGGACCGCCTCCGGAGCGCCCGCCGCGCAGGTGCTGCTGACCACGTCGTACCGGGCCGGGCCGGGTCTGCTCGCCGCCGTGGCCCGGCTGGGCCGCCGGCTGCGCGGCCCGGCCGCGCACCGCCGACTACACCCACTGCCCGACGCGCCAGCCGGGACGGTCGAGGTGCACACGTTCCGGTCGGCGACCGGTGAGGCCGCCTGGCTGGCCCACGCGCTGCGCTCGGCCCACCTGCTCGACGGCGTGCCCTGGTCGCGGATGGCGGTGCTGGTGCGGTCCACCGCGTTGCAGCTGCCCACGCTGCGCCGGGCGCTGCACGCCGCCGGCGTCCCCACCGTGGTGCACGGCGAGGACCTGCCCCTGCATCTGCAACCGGCTGTCGCGCCGCTGCTGCTCCTGCTGCGCTGTGCGCTGGAGCCGGATCGACTGGACGAGGAAGCGGCGGTCGCGCTGCTGCACTCGCCACTGGGCGGGGCCGACCCGCTGGCCGAGCGGCGACTGCGCCAGGGCCTGCGTGCCCTCGCGCTGGCCGGCGGTGACCGCCGCCCGTCCGGGGAGCTGATCGTCGAGGCCCTGCGCGACCCGGCCGAGCTGGCCGGCATCGACCGACGCTGGGCGGAGCCGGCGCAGGCGGTGGCGGGCCTGCTGGCCACCGCTCGCGACGCCGCCGCCGGGCCGGGCTCGACCGCCGAGGACGTGCTCTGGGCGGTGTGGAGTGCCAGCGGTCTCGCCGAGCGCTGGGCGGGGGCGATCAACCAGGGGCGGCCAGCCGCCGGGGAGGGGGACCTGGCCCGGCGGCGGCGGGCCGAGGCGGCCGACCGCGACCTGGATGCGGTGCTCGTGCTCTTCGACGCGGCGGCCCGGTTCACCGACCGGCTGCCCGGCGCCCGCACCGAGGTCTTCCTCGACCACGTGCTCGCACAGGACCTGCCGGCCGACACCATCGCGCCGACCGCCGACCGGGGCGCGGCGGTACGCCTGCTCACCGCGCACGCCGCCAAGGGCCTGGAATGGGACCTGGTGGCGGTGGCCGGCGTGCAGGAGGGCATCTGGCCGGATCTGCGCCTGCGGGGCAGCCTGCTCGGGTCCGAGCGGCTTGTCGATGTGCTGACCGGCCGGTCGGTCGACGGCGCCACAGCGGCGAACGTGGTGGGTCAGACCTCGGCGTTGCTCGACGAGGAGCGCCGGCTCTTCCACGTCGCGATCAGCCGGGCCCGGCACCGGCTACTGGTAAGTGCCGTGGCCTCGGCCGCCGTCGGTGGCGACGACCACCAGGAGCAGCCGAGCCGGTTCCTGCACGAGCTGGGCCCGACTGTGCCACCCACCCTGCCGAGCGCCGGACCGCCCACGCCGCCCACGCCACCGGGCCCGCGCACCGGCCCCCAGGCCGGGTCGCCAGCCTCCAGCCCACCAGAGGCCACGCCCGCCGCCGACCGGTCCGCCGGCGACCCGGCCACCGCCGGGACGTCCGGCGTCGACCCGAACAGCGTCGACCCGAACAGCGTCGACCCGAACGGCGTCGACCCGAACGGCGTCGGCCCGAGCGGCGTCGGCCCGAACGGCGGCGACCCGAACAGCGGCGACCCGTCCGCCGCCGACCCGAACAGCGTCGACCCGAACGGCGGCGGGACGAACGGCAGGACGAGCGGCGCGACCGACGATGACGGCGAGCCGGACCTTCCGGGGGCGCTGCCGGTGACCCGGCCACCTCGGGCGCTCACCCTGCCGGCGCTGGTGGCCGAACTGCGTACCGCCATCACCGACCCGGCCGCCCCGGCGGGCCGGCGGCGCGCGGCGGCGGCCGAGTTGGCCCGGCTGGCCGCCGCCGGGGTTCCCGGTGCGCACCCCGACGACTGGTGGGGATTGCGCGCGCTCTCCGACGATCGCCCGCTCGTCGACGACGGGGACCCGGTGCGGGTCACCCCGTCGGCGATGGAGAGCGCCCTGCGGTGCAGCCTGCGGTGGCTGCTGGAACGGCACGGTGGCAGTGGCCCGACAAGCACCGCACAGGGGGTGGGCAACCTGGTGCACGCCGCCGCGATGCTCGCCGAGGACGCCAGCGCCGACCGGGGCGCGCTACTCGACTACGTGGCCGCCCGGTTCGACGCGATCGAGCTGGCCGCCCGGTGGATGGCCGGGCCGGAGCGGGAACGCGCCGAGGCGATGGTCGACAAGCTGCTGCGCTGGCTGGCCACCAACCCGCGGCGGTTGCTCGCCATCGAGCACGAGTTCGCGGTCCGGCTGGACGACCCGCACCGGCCGATCGACCTGACCGGCCGGGTCGACCGGCTTGAGGTCGATGAGTCCGGGCGGCTCGTGGTGATCGACCTGAAGACCGGCAAATCCACAGCTGTCACGGGCACCGACCTGGCCGAGCATCCGCAGCTCGGCGCGTACCAGGCGGCGGTGGAGGCGGGGGCGTTCGCCGAGTTCGGTGACGAGTCCGGCGGCGCGGCCCTGGTGCAACTCGGCACCTCCGCAAAGGATGCCCGGGAGCAGAACCAGCCGGCGGCCGGCGAGGGACCGGCGGCCGGTTGGGCGACCGCGCTGGTCCGGCGGACCGCCGATACGATGGCAGCCGCCACGTTCGCCGCGGTGGCCAACTCGAAGTGCCGGGTCTGCCCGGTCCGCACCAGCTGCCCGGTCTCCGGGCAGGGGCGTCAGGTCGTCGAACCGCCGACCGTGCGACGCAACAGTGAGGGCGAGGAGTGAGCGGGTGTCGCAGCCTGAGACAGCACCGTGAGCCAACCCACCCTGTTCGGTGCGGGCCCCACGCCGGCGCCCCGGCTGGCGGACTCCGGCCCCCGCTACACGCCCGTGGAGCTGGCCAAGCTGCTGCGGCTGCCGGCACCCACCCGGGAGCAGGCCGCGATCATCGCCGCCCCGGTGGAACCGCTGCTTGTGGTCGCGGGAGCCGGGTCGGGCAAGACCGAGACGATGGCCGCGCGGGTGGTCTGGCTGGTGGCCAACTCGTACGTACGCCCGGAGCAGATCCTCGGGCTGACCTTCACCCGGAAGGCGGCCGGTGAGCTGGCCCACCGGGTCCGCACCCGGCTCGACCAGCTGATCCGCAGACTCGGCAGGCAGGGCCGCGACCCGCTTGACGACCCGCTCGCCGGGGAACCCACCATCTCCACCTACCACTCCTACGCGGGGCGGATCGTCACCGAGCACGGGCTGCGGTCCGGCTACGAGCCGACGACCCGGCTGCTCACCGAGGCGTCCCGCTGGCAGTTGGTCGACCTGCTGGTGCGCAACTACGACGGCGACATGTCCGAGGTGGACCGGATGCCGAGCACCATCACCGACGCGGTGCTGGCGCTGGCCGGAGAGTTGGACGAGCACCTGGTCGGGCCGGACCAACTGGCGGCCTGGACCGGTCGGTTCTTCGCCGAGGTGCAGTCCCGGCCGGGTCGGGTGTACGCCGACGTTCGCAAGGCCCTCACCCTGCAACAGACCAGGCTGCGTCTGCTGCCGCTGGTGCGGGCGTACGCCCGGCGCAAGCTGGACTTCGAGGCGATGGACTTCGCCGACCAGCTCGCCCGGGCGGCCCGGGTCGCCCGGGACCACCCGGGGGTCGGCGAGATCGAGCGGGGCCGCTTCCGGGTGGTGCTGCTCGACGAATACCAGGACACCAGCCACGCGCAGGTGGTGCTGCTCAACGCGCTGTTCGGTGGCGGGCATCCGGTGACCGCGGTCGGCGACCCCTGCCAGTCCATCTACGGCTGGCGGGGGGCCAGCGCCGGCACCCTGGACCGGTTCCCGACCGAGTTCGCCCGCGCTGACGGCCGGCCCGCCCCGGCGCTCGGGCTCACCACGAGCTGGCGTAACCGCCCGGAGATCCTGCGGGTGGCGAACGCGCTGTCGGCTCCGCTGCGGGCTGCGGGTGCCCGGGTGCCGGAGCTGCGCTCCGCGCTCACCGTCCTGGACCCGATCCCGCACCGCAGTCCCGGCGGTGCGGCCGGCGGCACTGTGCACTGCGCGCTGCTGCCCACGTACGCCGACGAGGCGGACTGGATCGCCGACAGTGTGCTGGCCGCCTGGCGGGGGGCCGCGCGGATGCCGGGCGCGGCTCCCGAGCACATCCCGGTGGCGCAGCGTCCGAGCACCGCAGTGCTGGTTCGGGTACGCAGCCAGATCCCGGCGATCGAGTCGGCGTTGCGTGAGCGTGGCCTCCCGGTCGAGGTGGTGGGGCTCGGCGGCCTGCTGGACACCCCCGAGGTACGCGACGTGGTCTGCACGTTGCGGGTGCTTGCCGACCCGACCGACGGGGCCGCGCTGCTGCGGTTGCTCACCGGCGCCCGCTGGCGGATCGGGCCCCGGGACCTGGTGGCGTTGCACCGGCGGGCCCGCGCCATCGCCAACGCCCGGCGCCAACTGGCCGCCGACGACGCCGCGGAGATCAGCCCCGATCTGCTCGACGAGGCGACCCTGGTGGAGGCGCTCGCCGATCTCGGCCCGGCGCAGGCGTACTCGGCGGAGGGTTTCGCGCGGCTGCGCGCGTACGGCATGGAGTTGGCGTTGTTGCGCTACCGGTTGGATCAGGCGTTGCCGGATCTGATCGCGGACATCGAGCGGACCATCGGCCTGGACGTGGAGGTCGCGGTGCGGGCCGGTCGGGACGGTGCCGGCGACGCCGGCCTGGCCCGGGGTCATCTGGACGCCCTGGGTGACGTGGCGGCCCGCTTCAGCGGGGAGACGCCGGGCGCGACGCTGTCCGGGTTCCTGTCCTACCTGGCCGCCGCCGAGGACGAGGAGCGTGGTCTGGCGCCGGGCGAGGTGGAGGTGGTGGAGGGCGCGGTGCAGGTGGTCACCGCGCACGCCGCCAAGGGTCTGGAATGGGACGTGGTGGCGGTGGCCGGCCTGTGCCGTGGGTCGTGGCCGGGGCCGGTGCGTAACTCCGATCACTGGTTGGGCGGGCTGGGGGTGCTGCCGTTCCCGCTGCGCGGCGACGCCGACGGGTTGCCCGAGCTGGCGCTCGACGAGGCGGCCGACCAGCGGGCGGTGGCGCGGGCGGTTACCGACTTCACCGACGCCTGGCGGGCGCACGACGAGCGGGAGGAGCGCCGCCTGACCTACGTGGCGGTCACCCGGCCACGCCGGCTGCTGTTGTGTTCCGGCTACTGGTGGGGGGAGGGCACGAAGCGTCCGCGAGGTCCGTCGGTCTTCCTGCGCGAGATGTACGACGCCTGCCTCGACGGTGGGCCGGGGCACCTGATCGACACCTGGGCACCGGAGCCGACCCCGGACGCGACGAACCCCACCGCCGAGGTGGTGCTCCGCGCGGAGTGGCCGGCTGACCCGCTCGGTGGTCGTCGACCGGAGTTGGCCGAGGCGGCCGGGTTGGTACGCCGCCTGATGACCGACGGGCCGACGTCGGGGGCTGTCGGTCCGGTGGGACCGGTGGTCGCCGGGCCGCTGGTGTCGGTCGAGCCGGCGGTGGACCCGGAGGTGGCGCGTTGGCAGCGCGAGGCGGATCTGCTGCTGGCCGAGCGGGCCGAGCTGACCCGGCTCTCCGGTGCGGTGGAGGTGGCCCTGCCGGGGCAGTTGAGCGTCACCCAGCTGGTGGCGTTGCGACGCGACCCGGCGGCGCTGGCCCGTACGCTGCGCCGCCCGGTGCCGGCCGAGCCCAACCCGTACGCCCGCCGAGGCACCGCCTTCCACGCCTGGTTGGAGCAGCGCTTCGGTGCTGACCGTCTGCTGGACCTGGACGAGTTGCCCGGCGCGGCCGACGCGGATGCCGCGCCCGACGAGGCGCTTGTGGAGCTTCAGGAGCGGTTCCTGGCCAGCGAGTGGGCCGACCGGTCACCGATGGAGGTGGAGGTCCCGTTCGCCACGGTGATCGGTGGCGTCGTGGTGCGGGGGCGGATGGACGCGGTCTTCGCCCGGCCGGGTGGGCGGTTCGACGTGGTCGACTGGAAGACCGGCGCGCAGCCCGCCGGGCCGGCGGCGGAGGTGGCCGCGGTGCAGCTGGCCGTGTACCGGTTGGCCTGGGCGGAGCTGGCCGGTGTGCCGGTGGACCGGGTGGGCGCTGCGTTCCACTACGTCCGGCACGGGGTGACGGTTCGGCCCGCTGACCTGCTGGATGTGACAGGGCTCACCGCCATGATCACCCAGTTACCCGAAGATTCCGCCCGACATTGACCGCTCGCGGGAAAACCATGATAGGTTGACCGGGTTGCAGTTTTGGTTACCAGAGACTCTGTGTGCGCCTGGCGGGATTGTGGCCCCAGGCGCTCTTTGTTGTGTCCGGAGTTCTCCGGGCGGGGCGACCAGAAGCGACAGGCGATTCGCGCATCCCCGCGCGGAGCGCTCCTCTTCGGGCCCGCAACAAGTGCGGGTCCGACGTTCCGTCAAGGAGACGAAACACATGGCTATTGGCACCGTGAAGTGGTTCAACGCTGACAAGGGCTTCGGCTTCATCACCCCCGACGGCGGCGGCGCTGACGTCTTCGCCCACTTCTCGGCGATCCAGTCCTCCGGCTACCGGAGCCTGGACGAGAACCAGCGGGTCGAGTTCGAGGTGACCCAGGGCCAGAAGGGCCCGCAGGCGGAGAACATCCGCCCGCTCTGATCTTCGGATCGGTCAGCATTACCTGTCGCGCCCTCCGGGTGTGACGGTGACGGGACCGGCCCGCCTCGCCATCTCCTGCACCCGCAGGCGGTGGCCCGGCGGCGGGCCGGCCCGTACTCCAATCGGTTCGTGCTTGTGAGTCCTGGCTGCCGTGCGCAGCCGGTTGACAGCGCCGACTTCGGCGCCCTCCCTCGACACGTGCCGCGTCGAGGAAGGCTTCCGCATGACCACAGTTATTCCTTCTTTCGCTCATACCGGTCTGGCTCCGGCGCTGCTCACCGCGCTTACCGCGCAGGGCATCACGGAGCCGTTCCCGATCCAGTCGGCGACGCTGCCCGACTCGCTCGCCGGCCGGGACGTGCTGGGCCGGGGTCGTACCGGCTCCGGTAAGACCCTCGCCTTCGGGCTCCCGCTGCTGTCCCGCACCGCCGGCCGCAAGGCCCGGCCGGGCCGCCCACTGGCCCTGGTGCTCGTGCCGACCCGTGAGCTGGCCCAGCAGGTCACCACGGCGTTGGCCCCGTACGCCCGCGCCGTCGGGCTGCGCTGCGCCACCGTCGTCGGCGGGCTGTCGTTGCAGCGGCAGGCGGACGCCCTGCGTGCCGGTGCCGAGGTGGTCGTCGCCACCCCCGGCCGGCTGCACGACCTGATCAACCGCGGCGACGCCCGGCTGGACCAGGTCGAGATCACCGTGCTGGACGAGGCCGACCAGATGGCCGACATGGGCTTCCTGCCGCAGGTCACCAAGCTGCTTGAGCAGGTCGCCCCGCAGGGGCAGCGGATGCTCTTCTCGGCCACCCTGGACGGTGGCGTGGACCGGCTGGTCCGCCGCTTCCTGAGCAACCCGGTCACCCACTCGGTCGACCCGGGCACCGCCACGGTGACCGCGATGACCCACCACGTGCTGCACGTCGACGCTCTGGACAAGCCCGACACGCTGACCCGGATCGCCGCCCGCGAGGGCCGCACCATCCTGTTCATGGGCACCAAGCACCGCGCCGACCGGCTGGCCCGCCAGTTGCTCGCCAAGGGCGTACGCGCGGCCGCGCTGCACGGCGGCAAGTCCCAGCCGCAGCGCACCCGCATCCTTGAGCAGTTCCGCAACGGCCAGGTGACCGCTCTGGTGGCCACCGACGTGGCGGCCCGGGGCATCCACGTGGACGGCCTGGACATGGTGGTCAACGTGGACCCGCCGGCCGAGGCGAAGGACTACCTGCACCGGGGCGGCCGCACGGCGCGGGCCGGCGAGTCCGGTTCCGTGGTCACCCTGGTCCTGCCCGAGCAGCGCCGGGACGTGTCGCGGCTGATGGCGGTGGCCGGCATCCGACCCGAGTCGGTGCAGGTGCGCCCGGGTGACGCTGCGTTGGCCCGGGTGACCGGTGCCCGCGAGCCGTCCGGCGTGCCGGTGACCATCGTCGCCCCGCCGGCGCCCGCCGTCCGGGGACGCGGTGCCGGTGGCACGGCTACCGACGGTGCCGCCCGTCCGGCGCACCGCGCGTCTGGTCGGTCGCGTCGCCCGCGCCGCCCGCGTACCGTCTGATCTGCTGCGCTTCCATCGACCCGCACCGCTTCGGCGGTGCGGGTCGATTGTTTCTCCAGGTGCTCCGGGCGGTCGGCTGTCCGTGTGGCCCGCCCGGCGCACCGACCGGTCGGTCCGCCCCGCCGCACGGCCCGCCCCGCCCGGTCGGTAATCAGCCTCGGGTGGGTCGGCTGGCCGACTGCGCGCCCGCCGACCGTGGTCGAAGCTAGCCGACGGGGGGACGTCGGGCGGGGGGCTCGACGCGGGAGGGGTGACCATGGCGGGCGAGGTCGGCTCGGGTGCGGTGCGCGAACTGATCCTGGTGGTCGCGCTCGCGCTCGCCGGTCTGTTGCTCGCCATGGTTGCGGCCTTCGTGCCCTGGCACGCCACCCCGACGGGTAACGCTCCCGCCGGGCTGGTGGAGCTGCGCGGCCCCGACGACCCGGGACCTGGCCCGGCGGTCGCACACGTGGGCTGAGCAGTCGCCGGTGTGGTTGGGTCGGCGGGGCGCCGATCCGACCACACCGCCTCCGCCGCTTCAGGTGGTGGGGGCGCGGTCGGTCGGGTGGTGGGTGAGCAGGTTGGCCAGTGTGGTGCTGTCGACCACGGTGGCGATCGCCCCGTGCACCGCCAGCCAGACGTCGGTAAGCCCGGCGGCCACTCCGTGGTAGCCGGCACGCTCGGCCGGTAGGCCACGCACAGTGGTGAGTGAACCGCCGACCGCGCGCAACACGTCGCCGACGGTGATCTCGTCGGCGGGGCGGGTCAGGGCGTACCCGCCGTCCGCGCCGCGATGACTGTCCAGCAGGCCGGCCCGGCGCAGGTCGAGCAGGATGCCCTGGAGGAAGCTGAGCGGGATGTCCTGCACCTCGGCCAGGCTGGCCGCCTTCACCAACTCGCCGCCGCCACCAGCGGCGGCGACGGCGAGCATCGCCCGGAGCGCGTAGTCACTGCGCGCGGAGACGTACACCGCTCAGTTGCCCGCCTGGTCGAGCACGCCCCAGCGGCGCCGGATCGCCTTGTCCGCAGCGCCGAAGGCGGCGTCCACGCCGAGACCGAGCACCAGAATGACGATCATGGTGGAGAGCAGCCAGGGTGCGTCGGACAGCTCCCGCGAGTAGGTAAGTTGGGCGCCGAGCGACGTCTGCGAGATACCGACCACGATCAGTTCACCGGCCATCAGGCTGCGCCAGGAGAACGCCCAGCCCTGCTTGAGGCCAGCGACGATCGCCGGCAGGGCGGCCGGTGCGATGACGTACCGGTAGAGGTTGAGCCCACGGGCGCCCAGGTTGCGGCCGGCGCGCAGCAGCAGCGGCGGCACGTAGTCCACACCGGAGATCACCCCGTTGGCGATGGACGGCGCGGCACCGAGCACGACCACGAAGAAGATCGCCTTCTCGCTCAGCTCGAACAGCAGGATGGCAAGCGGGAACCAGGCGATCGACGGCATTGTCTGCAACGCGGTGATCATCGAGCCGATGGCGGCCCGGAGCACCTTCGACCGGGCCACCGCCAGGCCCAGCAGCAGGCCGACTGCGACCGAGAAGACGTACCCGACGGCGGCCCGGCGCAACGTGGTGGCCAGACCTTCCCAGAGCTGTGGGCCCTGGACCTGGCTGGTCAGCTCACGGCCGACCTCCAGCGGCCCGGGCAACGAGTACGGCGGCTTCCACCCCGACCAGACCACCAGCTGCCAGACCGCGATGGCGATGGCCAGCGCCGCCAGCTTGGGCCAGGTGGCCGCCCAGAACCGGGCACCCCGGGAGACCTCCTTGTCCCGGCCGGCGATGTCCAGGGCGTCCAGGCCGGAGATCTGCGCGTCGGTACGCGCCGCGCTGGTCAGCGTGTCATTGGCCATGGCGGCCCACCTCCGTACGGAGCCGCTCGGTGACCTCGGCGGCGATGGCGGCGACCTCGGGGGAGTCGATCCGGCGGGGGCGCGGGATGTCCACACCGGTGGAGTAGATGATCCGGCCGGGGCGGCTGGAGAGCAGGATGATCCGGTCGGCCAGCCGGGCGGCCTCGCGGACGTTGTGCGTCACGAAGAGCACCGACAGGTTGCGCTCGGACCAGATCCGTTCCAGCTCGTCGTGCAGGATGTCGCGGGTCATCGCGTCCAGCGCGCCGAAGGGTTCGTCCATCAGCAGCACCGGGGTGTCCAGGGCGAGCGTGCGGGCCAGGGCGACCCGCTGCCGCATGCCCCCGGAGAGTTCGTGTGGGCGCTTGCGGCCGAAGTCGGCAAGGTGCACAGTGCGCAGCAACTCGGCCACCCGCTCGCGGCGTTCCGCCCGGGGGAGCCGGCGCAACTTGAGCGGCACCTCCACGTTGCCCTCGACGGTCAGCCAGGGAAACAGCGCCGGTTCCTGGAACATCAACCCCGGGTTGGCGTCGCCGGCCAGCCCGATCTGGCCGCCGCTGGGCCGGTCCAGTCCGGCGACCAGGTTGAGCAGGGTGCTCTTGCCGCAGCCGGAGGCGCCGACCAGGCAGACGAACTCGCCGGGTGCGACGTCGAGTGACACGCCGTCGAGGGCCAGCACGGCGCTCGGCCCGCGGCCGTACACCTTTGTCACGCCGGAGAGCGCGACGGCTGTCGTCGCGCTCTGCGGCGTCGTCGTTGTCGACGTCATGGCTGGACGACCTCGGGCTTGCCCTGCGCCTTGAGGGACTTGTTGAGGTACGTCAGGTCGTACAGGCCCTTGAGGTCGACCGGGTCGGTCAGCTTGACCTCGACAGCGTGGTCGAGACCGGCCTTGAGCGAGGTCGCGATCGGGTCGTTGGTGAACTCCAACGTCGGCCACGCCTGCTTGATGAGCTTCAGGTCCAGCGGCTTTCCGGTGATCTTGCCGATCGCGTCGGAGATGGCCTGCTGGGCCTCCTCGGGCCTGCTGTTGACGAACTCGTTGGCGGCCACCTGGCCGTCGACCAGCTTCTGCACCACGTCCGGGTGCGCCTTGAGGAACTTCGTGCTGACCAGCAGGTTGGTGATGACGAACTTCTTGTCCGGCCACAGGTCACGCTCGTCGACGAGCACCTTGCCGCCGGCGTTGATGAGCTGGGAGACGAATGGTTCAGGGACCCAAGCGCCGTCGATCGCGCCGCTTCGGAAGGTTTCCAGGGTCTGTGCGTTCTGCTGCGGGACGATCTTGACGTCGCCGCCACCCTCCTTGGTGGTGGTGAGGCCCTGCTGCTTGAGCCAGTACCGGATCGCCACGTCCTGGGTGTTGCCCAGCTGCGGGGTGGCGACCTTCTTGCCCTTCAGGTCCTGCACGCCGCTGATCGCGGGCTTGACCACCAGGGCCACGCCGCCGGAGGCCGCGCCGGAGACGACCCGGACGGCCTCCCCCTTGGACTTGGAGAAGGCGTTCACCGTCGGGTTCGGCCCGATGTAGGTGGCGTCCAGCGCGCCGGAGAAGACCGCCTCGATGGCCTCCGGGCCGGCGTTGAAGGTCTTCGGGTCGAGCTTGACGTCGGCGCCGAGCTTCTCGGCGAAGATGCCCTTCTCCACGCCGACTACCGCCGGCGCGTGGGTGATGTTGGGAAAGTAGCCGAGGCGCAGCGTCACCGGGCCGCCGGAGCCGCCACCCGAGCCGTCGCTGTCGTCGCCGCACCCGGCGGTGCTGCCCACAGTCGCCGCCCCGAGGGCGGCAAGGGTGGCCAGGGTGACCAACCGACGCAGGGGGAGCCGTCTCATCGTCCATCCAATCCGCAGTATTCCTACTTAGTTGGTAGGAAGAGTGGGTCAGGGCCTGGCCAGCGTCAAGACCCATCCACATGTCGGGATGGCGTGTCTCGCTTATGTCGGTATTTCCTATCAACTTGATAGGCCGGTCGACGGCCGCGAGGCGACCACGCGATGCCTGCCGAACTCGTTGCTGTCCCGCCGCACCGCCCCGGTTTCGGCGGCTCCGCTGAGGTCGCGGGTGGTGGGGGTGCCGACGCGCTAGGGTCGACTCCGTGCCTGCGCGGAGATCCAGAATTCCAGCGACGAAGTATCCGATCGAGCGGTTCACCCTCGACAACGGCCTGCGGGTGGTGCTCACCCCCGATCGCAGCGCCCCGGTAATCGGGGTTGCGGTGGTCTACGACGTCGGCATCCGCTCCGAGCCGGAAGGACGCTCTGGCTTCGCGCACCTCTTCGAACACCTGATGTTCCAGGGCTCGGAGAACCTGGAGAAGCTTGCCCACTTCCGGCACGTACAGGGGGCGGGTGGCACGTTCAACGGCTCCACCCACCTGGACTACACCGACTACTTCGAGACGCTGCCGAGCAACGCGCTCGAACGTGCGCTGTTCCTGGAGGCGGACCGGATGCGCGGCCCCCGGCTCACCGAGGAGAACCTGCGCAACCAGGTCGACGTGGTCAAGGAGGAGATCCGGGTCAACGTGCTCAACCGGCCGTACGGCGGTTTCCCCTGGTTGACCCTGCCGCCGGTCATGTTCGACACCTTCCCGAACGCGCACGACGGCTACGGTTCCTTCGACGACCTGGAGTCGGCGACCGTCGCCGATGCCGCTGACTTCTTCCGCCGCTACTACGCCAGCGGCAACGCGGTCCTCGCCGTCAGCGGTGACATCGACGTGGCCGAGGCGACCGAGTTGGTGAACCGCCACTTCGGCGACGTGCCGGCCCGGCCGGCACCGGTGCGGCCCGACTTCACCGAGCCCGACCTGACCGCCGAGCGGCGCACCTCGTACACCGATGCCCTGGCGCCGCTGCCGGCGGTCGCCGGTGCCTGGCGGGTGCCCGACCCGGTCAGCGATTTCGCCGGCTACCTGCCCTACGTCGTGCTGGCCGAGGTGCTCACCGACGGTGACGCGTCGCGGCTCGTCGAGCGGATGGTGCAACGGGACCACACTGTGACAAGCCTCGGCGGTTACCTCGGCTTCATGGGTGACCCCTTCGACGTCCGCGACCCCACCGCGCTGCTGTTGCAGGCGCACCTGCCACCCGGCGGCGACGTGGACAAGGTGCTGCGCACCATCGACGAGGAGTTGGACCGGCTGGCCACCGACGGGCTGACCGACGGTGAGCTGGCCCGCACCCAGGCCCGGATGGCGACCCACCTGCTGCGCGACACCGATGCGGTGCTCGGCCGGGCGCTGCGGATGGCAGTGCTGGAGCAGCAGCGCGGCGAACCGGGCCTGCTCAACGAGCTGCCCCGGCTGGTCGGCGAGGTCACCGAGGAGCAGGTCCGGGCCGCCGCGGCCACCCTGCGGCCGGAACGCCGTGCCGCGATCGAGGTCATCGCCGGAGGTGCCCGATGAGCACGACCACCGCTCCCGCCGGGCCGCGTACGCTGCCCCCGCTCGGCCCGACCCGCAAGCTCAAGGTGCCGAAGCAGGCCGAGCGCACACTGCGCAACGGGCTCACCGTGATCGCCGTACGCCGGCCCGCCGTGCCGCTTGTCGAGCTGCGGCTCTGGGTGCCGTTCGGCCGGGTCCACCTGGCCCGCGGCGCGATGCTCTCGCAGACCATGCTGTCCGGCACCGAGTCGATGACAAGTGTGCAGCTCGCCGCCGAGTTGCAGAAGGTCGGCGGCGGGCTCTCCGCGGGCGTCGACCCGGACCGGCTGATGCTCTCCGGCGCTGGCCTGGTCACCGGCCTGGACCGGATGCTGGAGCTGCTGGCCGAGGTGCTGACCAGCGCCAGTTACCCGAGCGACGAGGTGGCCACCGAGCGGGACCGGCTCGTCGACCGGATCCAGGTGGCGCAGAGCCAGCCGGCCCACCTGGCCCGGGAGGCGCTGCTGAAGCGGATCTACGGCCGGCACCCGTACGCGACGCAGACCCCGGAGCCTGGCCAGATCCGCGCCGTTCGACCGGCGGCGCTGCGCACCCTGCACGCGGCGCGGGTGCACCCGGCCGGCGCGCAGCTGGTGCTGGTCGGCGACGTGCAGCCGGAGAAGGCACTGGACGCGGCCGAGCGGGCGCTCGGCGGCTGGGCCGGTGCCGGGCGCGTCGCGGAGCTGCCGGCGACGCCGCCGCTGGAGCCGGGGCCGCTGCTGCTTGTCGACAGGCCCGGATCGGTGCAGTCGTCGCTGCGGATCGCGCTCCCGGCGGTGTCCCGCACCGACCCGGACCATGCTCCACTGCAACTCGCCAATCTGATCTTCGGCGGCTACTTCTCCTCTCGTTGGGTGGAGAACATCCGCGAGGACAAGGGCTACACGTACGGCCCGCACTCGGGGATCGAACACTCCGTGGCCGGGTCGGTGCTTGTCGCCTCCGCCGAGGTGGCCACCGAGGTCACCGGTCCGGCGTTGCTGGAGACGACGTACGAGCTGGGTCGGCTGGCGTCGTTGCCGCCGAAGCCGGAGGAGTTGGAGCAGGCCCGCCAGTACGCCCTGGGCACCCTCCAGCTCGGCATGTCCACCCAGGCCGGGCTGGCCGCGTTGACGAGCGCGTACGCGGGCAACGGGCTGCGGCTGGACTTCCTCGCCGAGTACGCCGCGAGGTTGGCGAAGGCGAGCACCGACGACGTCGCGCGGGTGGCGGCCCGGTATCTGGCACCGGCTCGGGCGGCGATCGTGGTGCTCGGCGACGCCGAACGGGTCACGCCAGGGCTGGCCGCGCTCACCGAGATCCGTACCGAGCCGCTGTCATGAGCGAGCGCAGCGGGCGGGCCGTCCGGCGCAGCCGCGAGGCGCGGGCGTGAGCGGGGAGGCCGCGCCGCCGTTGGCCCGGTCCACCCTGGATCGCTCGGCCCACCTGCGGGGCGACTCGCAGTGGTTGACCGAGGCGTGGCTGCGGGCCCGGGTGTTGGTGCTCGACTCGTCCGACGAGGGCCGGACGCTGGCCCGCGCCGACGCGTCACCGCCGGCGCTGGTGCTGCTCACCGCTGCCGATGTGCCGGCCGGGTCGGCGTCGACGGCGATGTTCCTCGGTGTCGAGCCGGACGGGGTGCCGGTCTTCGCTGTCGACGCACCGCTGCCGGACCTGCCGGGGACCCGGGCGGTCAACCTGCGCGAGGTGGGTCATCTGCTCGCCGACCGGGAGGCCGGCATCTTCACCACCGCGTTGGCCCTTGTCAACTGGCACACCCGGCACGGCTACTCGTCGGGCACCGGGGCGCCGACCGCCATGGACGAGGCCGGCTGGTCCCGGGTGGACCGCAACGGTGGGCGGATCTGGCCGCGTACCGACCCGGCGATGATCGTGCTGGTGCACGACGGTGTGGACGGTCCGGACGGGCGCTGTCTGCTCGGCAACAACGCCAGCTGGGCGGGCACCCCGGACGGCCGGCGCTACTCGTGCCTGGCGGGCTATGTCGAGCCCGGGGAGTCGGCGGAGGCCGCCGTGCTGCGCGAGGTCCGCGAGGAGGTGGGCATCGGGATCGAGCGCATCAGGTACGTGAGCAGCCAGGCCTGGCCGTTCCCCGGCTCGCTGATGTTGGGTTTCCTGGCCACCGCGGACCCGACCGATCCGGTGCGGGTCGACCCGTCCGAGATCGCGGACGCCCGGTGGTTCGCGCGCCACGAGATCGGGGCGGCGCTGGCCGGGCGGACTGTCGATGTGGGTGGCGGCGCTCGGCTGATCCTGCCCCCACCGTCGTCGATCGCGTTGTTTCTCATCCACCGCTGGCTCGACGGTTGGGTGGACGCCGACCGGTGAGCACGGTCCCGGCCCGTGGCCGCCGTTGCCGCGACGGTCACAGGCCGGGAACACGGGCCGTCGTGGTCGGCGGGTGCGCGAACGCGGCGGGGGAGCCGGTCCGACCACGACGGACGTCTGGTGTGGTCAGGTGCTTGTGCGATTGGTTCTGCTCCGGAAGGCCGGCCGGGGCTCGTTCAGCGGCAGGACCTTGACCCGTTGTCGGCCGGCCCGGACCGCGCCGACCGCGGCCAGGGCGCGGGCCAGCAGCAGTGCGGCGTCCCGGTCCTCGGCGTGCACGATCTGCCGTCGCGGCTCGGGCGCGGTCGTCTCGTCGCGTAGTCGGTGGCCGTCCGCCCAGGCGGCGGCGATGTCCCCGTCGGCGACGGCGCGGATGTCGGTGCGAACGATCAGGAACCGCATGAGGGTCTCCGGATGAACCGCGACGGATGAGCCAGTGTGGAAGTTCCACGTTTCGACGGTCATGTTACGCCGCGTGAACATCGCAGCAACGCAAACGCGCCTATCGGTTCTGAGCCTCGTCCGATCATCCGATGCCTGCTCAGCGGGCTTGCGCCCGGGACGAGACGGGGCCGCCGGCAGGATGCCGACGGCCCCGTTCCGCTCACCGGGTCAGTTCAGATCGAACTGGCCGCCCTTCGCTCCGGCGATGAAGCCGAGCCAGCCGGCCCGATTGAACAGCAGCACCGGGCCGCCTCGGTCCTTGCTGTCGCGCAGCGCGACAGCGGACGGGCCGGCGGCCAAGGGGGCGACCTCGACGCAGTTGGAGGTCTGGCTGCGTGTGCTGGTACGCCACGGGGCGTCCGCCAACGAGTGGGCGGAGTCGGACGGCGTGTTGCGGATGTCGTTCATGGTTCTGCTCCTGGTGTGAACCGATCCGATGGGACGAGTGGCGTCGCACGTCCGGACGGATGGGCCCCCGTGGATCACCGTTCCGTCAGTCGCCCCGCATCCCGGCGGCGTTGGGTCGGCGCCGTTGCCGGCCCGAACGCCACTGTGGATGGGGGCACCGCCTCGGTCAGCCGTCCCGTCGACTCGATCAGCCAGGAGAGGGTTTCCGACTCGGTAAGTGCCGCCGTGCATAGCCACTCGAACACCACTTTATAGCTATTTAGTGGGATTACCTCGGTCGACATGACGTCGGTGAACCCCCCTTCGATGGCCAATGTCTCCGGGTCGAGCGGATCGGCGAACCGGTAGACGGAGAACGCGGTCGGCGGAAGGTACCAATTACCGACCGGGGTGTCCCGCAACAGCACGTGCAGCGTCACGTTGGGCAGCAGGGCCAGCTCGCACAGCTGCACCAACTGCTCGTGCAGCACCTCGGGCGGTCCGGCCCGATTGCCGAGGGCCGCCTCCTCCAGGACCGCCGTGTAGCGCGGCGCGTGCGGCTCCCGGGTCAGCAGCGACTGGCGGGCCATCCGGGCCTGCACCTCGGTGTCGAGATCGTCGCCGGGTTCGGGTTCACCGGCACCCGCGCCCACCTCGCGGGCCGAGAGCAGCCGGACCTTGGCGTACCCGGGGGTCTGCAACAGGCCCGGTACCAGCACCGGGTTGTACTCGGAGATCTCCGCGCAGCCCGCCTCCAGCTCGGCCCAACTACGCTGCTGTTGCGTCATCACTGGGAAGTTCTTCAACCAGCCCCGCATGTCGCCGGCGTCGCCGGCGATCCCGAGCAGCTCCGTGTGCAGTGCCTCGTCGGCCCCGTAGAGGGCCAGCAGAACGCCGACGTCCTGCGGGTCGGGTCGGCTGCGGCCGTTCTCCAGGCGGGACAGTTTGGACGCAGACGCCCAACCGATCCTCTCGATTACCTGATCGCCCGTGAGGCCCGCGGCCTCGCGCAGGCGGCGCAGTTCTAAGCCCAACCGTCGGCGACGCATGATCGGGCTGGGTGCGGCAGGAGGCACAGTGTCCTCTTTCCCGTCGACCGCCGCAGACGCGACGGTAACTGTATGAAATTCGCCCCCCACGGCCAGTATGGACGGCGCGACCGGCGTCGGAGCTTCCGACGGGGGCGTGTCTTACAAAAATGGACCACAGGACTGCCCGATGACGACGGACCTGCGGTCGCAGCCCCGTCGACCACGCCCACCCGGGCGCGCCATCCCCGCCGGAGGGACACATGCGCACCGTCCTGCGCCGACCCGACTTCCGCCTGCTCTTCGGCGGTCTGCTGGCCAGCATGACCGCCGAGTCGATTCTGCTGCTCGCACTCGCCATCTGGGTCAAGGATCTGACCGGTTCCAACGGGCTCGCCGGCGGCACCATCTTCGCCGTCGTCGCGCCGATGACGCTGGCACCGGTAATCGGCTGGTTCGTCGACCGCTATCCCCGCCGGCCGTTCTTCGTCGCCGCCAACGTGGTCACCGCGGCACTGCTCACCCCCCTGTTCACCGTCGCGGACGCGGGTGACGTCTGGGTCGTCTACCTGGTGGCGGCCCTGTACGGGCTGTCGTCGATCACGCTCGGGGCGGCGCTCAGCGGGCTCATCCGGGAGTTGGTGCCTGTCGAGTTGCTCGCGGAGGCGAACGGCGTGCTGCAAACCGTACGCCAGGGGATGCGGCTGGTGGGCCCACTGGCCGGCGCGGCGCTCTACGCGGCGCTCGGCGGGTGGGCGCTGGCCGCGATCGGCATGGTCGGATTTCTGACCGCGGCGGCGGTGGTGACCGCGCTGCCCACGCCGCAACAGCCGCCCTCGACCACCCGACTGGGCTGGCCGGCCGAGTTGGGTGCCGGCCTGCGGCACCTGGCCGGTGAGCCGGCCCTGCGTCGGGCCCTGCTCGGCTACGGGCTCGGCTCACTGGTGATGGGCTTCAGCGAGTCGCTCATCTTCGCCTACGTCGACCAGGGGCTCGACCGTGACGCCGCGTTCGTCGGTGTGCTGGTCACCGTGCAGGGCGTCGGCGGGCTGCTCGGCGGGCTCTGCTCACCGGCCCTGGTCCGCCGGCTCGGAGAACTCGGCACACTGGCCGCCGGGGTCGCCTTCTTCTCCCCAGCCGCGCTCGTGCTCGCGTACCCGGACCTCCGGCTCGCCTTCGCCGCGGTGCTGCTGGCCGGCGTCTCGCTCCCGCTGACGATGGTCGGGCTGCACACGCTGATCCAGCGCCGGACCCCGCCGACGCTCGTCGGCCGGGTCGCCGCGGCCACCCAGGCGGTGGTCAGCGGGCCGCAGGCGCTCTCCATCGGGACGGGCGCGTTGCTTGTCGGTTTCCTGGACTACCGGATGCTGTTCGCGCTGGTCGGGATGGCCACCCTGGCGGCCGGCGGTTACCTCTGGCGGGGGCGGCACCTGAGCGCCCCGCCCGGCGCCCGCCCGCCCACGCCGCCGACCCGGCCGACCGGCCCGAGGATCCCGGCCCCCCGACGCCCGGTCGAGGACGCCGAGCGGCAGGTGTCGACCGGCACCCACCGACGACCGCCCGGGTGACGGCTGCCGAAACACGACGAGCGGCCGCCCCGGGTGGGGCGACCGCTCGTGCGCAGGGGCACCGGCCGATCAGGCGCTGAGGGTCTCCAGGTGTTGCTTGACCTGGGTGATCGAGGGGTTCGTCAGGGCGCTGCCGTCGGCGAAGCGCAGCGTCGGCACCGTCTGGTTGCCGCCGTTGACGCTCATCACGAAGTCCGCGGCGTTCGGGTCCTGCTCGATGTCGACCACCTCGTACCCGATGCCCTCCCGGTCGAGCTGCGACTTCAGGCGGTGGCAGTAGCCGCACCAGGGGGTGGAATACATCGTCAGCATCCTCGGATCCTCCAACTCCTCCGGCCGCGGCTTGCGGATCAAGCCGAGGCTGTTCGCTGCAACGCTGGGAGGAGCTGAGATGATTCCTGGTTGTGGCGGTTCACTCAGCGTCGGAACAGGTGCTCGCCGGGCTGGACCCGGAGCAGCGCTCCGCGGTGACCGCACCCGCCGGCCCGGTCTGCATCCTGGCCGGCGCCGGCACCGGCAAGACCCGGGCGATCACCTCGCGGATCGCCCATCGGGTGCTCTCCGGTGAGATCTCCCCCCGGCATGTGCTCGCCGTCACCTTCACCGCCCGCGCCGCCGCCGAGATGCGACACCGTCTCACTCTGCTCGGGTCGCAGGGTGTGCAGGCGCGCACGTTCCATGCCGCCGCTTTGCGCCAGGTGCGGTACTTCGCACCCCGGCTGCTGGCCGGACGGGCCATGCCCGAACTGCTGGACAGCAAGGTGCGGCTGGTCACCCTCGCCGCCGCCCGGGTCGGCCTGCGCACCGACCGGGCCGCCGCCCGCGACCTGGCCGGTGAGATCGAGTGGGCCAAGTCGTCGCTCGTCGAGCCGGGGGACTACGTGGTGTCCGCGGCGCGGGCGCTGCGCGACACACCGCACGAGCCGGCGAAGGTCGCCGACGTGTTCACCGCGTACGAGCAGCTCAAGCGCTCGAACGGCGTGATCGACTTCGAGGACATGCTGCGGGCCGCGGTGTGGGGCATCGAGGAGCACCCGGACGTCGGCGAGCAGGTCCGCGGCCAGTACCGGCACTTCGTGGTCGACGAGTACCAGGACGTCAACCCGCTCCAGCAGCGGTTGCTCGACGCCTGGCTGGGTGGCCGCAACGACCTCACAGTGGTCGGCGACGCCAGCCAGACGATCTACTCGTTCACCGGGGCGACCTCGGCGTACCTTGTCGACTTCCCCCGCCGCCACCGGGGTGCCACGGTGGTCCGGCTGGTCCGCGACTACCGGTCCACCCCGCAGGTGGTCGGGCTGGCCAACGCGGTGATCGCCCAGGCCCGGGGCACCGAGGCGCGGCTGCGCCTGGAGTTGAGCGGGCAACGCCCACCGGGACCGGAACCCGACCTGCGGATCTTCACCGACGAGCCGGCCGAGGCGAACGCGGTGGCCGCGCGCTGCCGGTCACTCATCGACACGGGTACGCCGGCGAAGGAGATCGCCGTGCTGTTCCGGGTCAACGCGCAGTCCGAGGCGTACGAGAAGGCGCTCACCGAGGCCGGCGTGCCGTACGTCGTGCAGGGCGCGGAGCGGTTCTTCGAGCGGACCGAGGTGCGCCAGGCGATGGTCGCGCTGCGCGCCGCCACCCGGTCGATCCCCGGGGAGACACCGCTGCCGGCCGCCGTCGTCGAGGCGCTCACCGCGGTCGGTTGGGCTCCGGACGCGCCCCCGGCCGGCGGCGCCGCCCGGGAGCGCTGGGAGGCGCTGTCCGCGCTGGTCCAGCTCGCCGAGGAGTACGCGGCCACCCCCGAGGTGGTGCCGATCGGCGAGGCCGCGTCGGTGGAACGCCCCGTCACCCTCGCCGACTTCACCGAGGAACTGGCCCGCCGGGCCGCCCAGCAGCACGTACCGACAGTGGACGGGGTGACCCTCGCCTCGCTGCACTCCGCCAAGGGGTTGGAGTGGGACGCGGTCTTCCTGGTCGGTCTCGCCGAGGGCACCCTGCCGACCACGTACGCCAAGACCGTCGAGCAGGTCGAGGAGGAACGCCGACTGCTCTACGTCGGCATCACCCGGGCGAGGCAGTGGCTCTGGTTGTCGTACGCCGCCGCGCGCTCGCCGGGCGGGCGAGCCCGGCGACCGTCGCGGTTCCTGCCCCAACTGGACCGCTCCGGCGGCACCGAACGGGCAACCGGCACCGGTCCGGCGGCCAAACGCCCCGAGCGACGGCGTACCCAGATCGTCTCCTGCCGGATCTGCGGCGCGACCCTGCTCGCCGGCCCGGACCGCAAGCTCGGTCGGTGCCCCACCTGCCCGTCCGACATCGACGATGAGCTGCACGAACGGCTGCGTGAGTGGCGGCAGCGGGTGGCCGGGGCGCAGAAGGTCCCGGCGTACGTGGTCTTCACCGACGCGACGCTTGTCGCGTTGGCCGAGCGGCGGCCCGGCCGGCCCGAGGAGTTGATCGCCATCGCCGGTATCGGCCCCCGCAAGCTGGGCCTCTACGGGGAGTCGGTGCTGGCACTCGTGGACGGCGCGGGGGTGGACGACGTCTGCCCTGAGAAAACTTTCGAAATCCAGTCGTAAATTCGTTTGCCCTCGCCCCAGCGCGAGGAATAGCCTCAGGACACACCACGCGAGCGGCGCCATTCCGGCTGCTCACGAGGGTTGGTCCAGTCGATTCTGAGGAACGTGAGGGAGGTGGCACCCGTGAAGATCTTCACCTATGAGCGTCTGGCGGCGATGCCGTCTGTCGACGCTCCGATGTCGGCTGTCCGGGTGGCCCTTACGGCCGCACGACCGTCGGTTCCGCAGGTGCACCAGGTTCAGGCCGAGCTGACCCTGACCGTCGCACCAGTCGGAGTCGAGGGGACCAGTGGATCCATGGGCAATGGCATCCAGGTCGCCAAGAAGCGCACGGATGTCCGCGGCGTTCCACCTCGAGGTAAACCGGTCTGATCCATCAGACACCGGCTCACCTCGAGGCCGCGGAACCCGCTTACCGGGATCCGCGGCCTCAGTTTTTTGCCCGTCGTCAGTACGTCGGAATGCGATCCATGAGATCGAAGTGAGAGAGAGGTGACCGGGAGATGAGTCTGGCGTTGGCCCCCATCGACGTGAGCGTCGAGCTGGAGGCGAACCTGCCCTGCCGGAAGTTCGACCCCGACCTGTGGTTCTCCGACTCGCCCGCCGAGCTCGAGCTGGCCAAGTCGCTCTGCGGGGACTGCCCGCTGCGCGTCGAGTGCCTGGCCGGGGCGGTGGAGCGGGCGGAGCCGTGGGGCGTCTGGGGCGGCGAGATCTTCGAGCGTGGCGCGGTCGTTCCGCGTAAGCGGCCCCGTGGCCGTCCGCGCAAGGAGGACGTCGCCCGCGACGCCGAGCTTCGGGTCGAGGCCGAGGCGCGCCTGGCGGCCAGTGGGCTGTCCGAGGCGCGTGGCGCGGTCCGGCTGGCAGCCTGACATGTTCCCGACCCGTACCAACTACGCCGGTGGCACACCGGCAGTGAGCGAGAAGACGATGTTCAACCTTCCGACTGGAGCCTTCGAGATGCAACTACTCCACGAAGCGTTGTCCCGGGCTCGAATGCGTCGGCCTCAGGCCGGTCGTACCACCACGAGCACTGAGGCAACCCGTTCCGCCCGTACCGTCGCTATGAACAGCCGCCACCAGGCGGCTCGTGACCTGGGCGTCCTCTAATACCACCCCGATCTGGAAGGGCGGGTGCCGACCGGCACCCGCCCTTTCGTACGTATTCAGGCGACCGGCGCGAAACCGGGCAGCCAGCGTTCCAGGATGCTGCGGTACGGGGCCTTCGCCTCCAGTTGGCAGAGCACCCCGATCGACCCGAGCGTCACCCGGTGGATCAGCAGGTACGACGGCGGCAGATTGAGCTGCCGACTCAGCTGGTAGGTGGGGGAGCGAGGGCTGGCCAGCCGCCCCGCCTCGCCCCGCAGCCAGGCCCGGGTGAACCGGAACCCGTCTGCCGCGATGGGCTCCAGCATCGGACGGATGAAGTCGAGCACCCCCTCGGCGTCGATCTCATCGGTGGACCCGATGAAGCCCTCGGACCGCAGCCCGGCCACCACCTCGTCGGCATCGCCGCGCAGGGCCATCGCGGCGATGCGACCGATCGGCTCCGGAGTGCCCTCCGGCATCCGGGCCACCGCACCGAAGTCGATCACACCGAGTCGGCCGTCGGGCAGCAGCCGGAAGTTTCCCGGATGCGGGTCGGCGTGCAGCAGCCCGGCGCGCTGCGGGGCGGAGAGGTGCAGCGTGGCCATCAACCGGCCCGCCTCGTCCCGCTCCTCCTCGGTGCCCTCGCGGATGATGTCGGCAAGCGGAGTGCCGTTCACCCACTCGGTGACGAGCACCCGGGGCGCCGCATTTATCACCTTCGGAATGTAGATCTCCGGGTCGTCGGCGTACGCCTCCGCGAAGGCGCGCTGCGACTCGGCCTCCAACTCGTAGTCCAGCTCCTCGGTGATCCGCTCCCGCAACTCGACGAGGAGGGGCTTGACGTCCAGGCCGGGCTGGATGGCCCGGAACATCCCGCCCAGGCGGGAGAGCTGCTTCAGGTCGGTGAGCAGCGCCTCTCCGGCGCCGGGGTACTGGATTTTGACAGCCACGTCCCGGCCGTTCGGCGCACCCGACTCGTCCAACCCCGGCTCACGCCACCGGGCCCGGTGCACCTGGCCGATGCTTGCCGCAGCCGCCGGGACGTCGTCGAACTCGACGAACCGGTCCCGCCAGTCCGGGCCGAGCTGCTCGGCCAGCACCTTGTGCACGCTGGCGACCGGCAGCGGGGGCGCCGCCTCCTGGAGCTTGGTGAGCGCCTGGCGGTAGGGCGCGGCGATCTCCTCCGGCAACGCGGCCTCGAAGACCGACAACGCCTGGCCGAACTTCATCGCCCCGCCCTTGAGCTGGCCCAACACGCTGAACAACTGCTCGGCGGTGCGCTGTTGGATCTCCGCGGAGATCACGTCGGAGGCGAGCCCGGTGACGCGCTTTCCCATGCCGAGGACGGTCCGACCGGCGAAGCCGAGCGGCAGGGCGGCGAGCTTGGCGGTGCGGGACACGGCGCGGCGCGGGATGTCGGTCACCCGGTCATTGTTACCGACCGGAGGGCCCCGCTGCTGCTCTGCGGCCGGGCTGGTGCGGTGACTCGCCCCCGCGAGCACTCACAGGCCGGGTGCGGCGGCCAGCCTCGACGGCGGAAACGGCCCGCGCCGGTGATCTCCACAGCCGCGCCGAGCGTCTCCGGCTGTCCGCCGTCGAGCTGGGTCAGCGCCTCGGCCAGCGCGTACCCGATGGCTGCGAGCAGCGTCCCGGTCGCCCCGGCGGCCACCGGGTCGGCGGCGACGAGTTGGGCGGCGAGCCGCGGCCAGTCCGGGTCGCGGTCGGCCCGGTGCAGCTCGACGCAGTGCAGGCAGGGGCCGGCGGGTGGGCAGACCAACGGCCCGATGACCGGTACGCCCTCGCGCAGGATGACCAGCAGGTGTGGCTGCCGGCGCTGAGCGAAAGCGGCGGCGAGCAACGCGGGCGGCCGGTCCGCCCCGAGTTGGATCACCAGGTCCACCCGGCCGGCCCGCACCGGCTGGGTGTTGGTACCCGGTGCGCCACTGTCGACCGCGGCCCGCACCGCCGGCGCCAGCGGATGGCCCAGCTCGCTGGCGGGGATGCCGGTGCCGACCAGGTCGACGGGGCGTACCGGGCCGGTGAGCAGGGGGACCACCTGCCCGACGCCGGCCTGCGCCAACCCGACAGTCAGCGGCCCGCCGAGCGCGCCGCTCCCGGTGAGCACGACCCGGCCGGCCCGCCGGCGACGCAGGACCTGGGCAGGGGTGCCGGGCAGCCGGGCGGCGGCCAGGGCCAGCGCGCCGGCTTCCGCGGTGAGCCGGACGCGGGCGGGGCCGGCCAGGTCTCGGGGGAGCAGACTGTGCGCGGGCACCAGCAGGCCGGCCGCACGCAGGGCGTCGAGCAGGCTACGCGCATCGTCACCGGTGACCTGGTCGGCGGCGGCCCGAGCCAGCACCGCGCGCTCGCTGTGCCTGCCGTCGAGCAGGTCGAGCAGGTGGGCGGCCCGCGGGTTGGCCAGCTCCAGCAGCACCGCCGGCCCGGGGCTGACGCCGAGCTGGAGGGTGTGCCGGTCTCGCCAGAGCCGGTTGAGGCCGGGCAGCAACGTGGGGCGGGGTACGACGGTGCGGCTCATGGTCACCAATCGTGACCGTGTCCTCGCGTTCGGTCGATCGTTATCCACAGGCGCTCGGGCCGCTGTCCAGCGTTGTCCACAGGGTTTGCTGACTTATCCACAGCCCGCCGACGAGGCTGTCGGTCACCCGACAGGGCGTCGCCGACCGGTCGTCCTTCGCCTTCCGCCCTCGGCCTTCGACCCCTCGGTCCCTCGCTGGAGATGGCGCGGGGGCGGGGTGGCCGCTGGCCGCCCCGCCCCCGTCACTCGTACAGGTCAGACCTTGGCCTTACCCAGGATGCGGTTCACTGTTGTTCCGCATACCGGACACTTGCCCTTGGCCATGTTCATCCCGGTCTTCGAGACCTCAACGTGCCCCTCGAAGTCCCGCTTCTCCTTGCACTTCACGCAGTAACCGTTGTAGGTCGTCTGGGCCTGGTCGGCCACGGTGCCCTCCTCGTCTCGTCCGCCGGTCGATGCCGTCCCGGCGGGGGTGCCCGGCGGCGGGCCACGCGGGGCGCCGGCGCTGGGTCTCACTCCACGGTCACCTTCGTAACCGCTGGTCCGCGGACCCTACCCAGGTCTGGGCGGTTCCATGTCAGCTGTGCATCGACACTGTGAGCTAGTCGACGTCGAGAGTGTGCATGGCGAAATAGGTCGGATAAGTCAGTTTGGCGGGGACACGCCGACCAAACCCCCACAGACACCCGTGCGAGTGCCCCTGCGGCGGCGTCCGGCGCCGTGATCACCTACGGTGGGGAGGTGCCGCGTGCCGGTGCCATCGGTGTTCACGAAGGGTGACGAGATGGTGCGGCGGTGTGGCGGTCAAGAAATTTTCAGGACGCCAGGCGACCAATCACCACTTTCCGGGCGCGTGTCGAGTGGTTGACTCTTGCGGACCCCTGGTCAGTACGCATTAGCTTTCCTTCGTGACACGTAGCCGAGGCTGCGCGGGCCAGTGATGGCGGGGACGCGTAAGCCGGTCGTCGAGGTGCGGCGCAGTCAGCGCCGGCGACGTACGGTGTCCGCGTACCGTGACGGTGAGCGAGTCGTCGTTCTCATCCCGGACCAGTTCTCCCGGGCCGAGGAGAGCGAGTGGGTCGACCGGATGCTCGCCCGGCTCGCCGCCCGGGAGGGGCGCCTGGCCCGCTCCGACGCGGAGCTGCTGGCCCGCGCCACCCGGCTCATCGACCTCTACCTCTCCGGGTACGCCACGAAGGCGGTGCCGGCCAGCGTCCGATGGGTCACCAACCAGAACGGCCGATGGGGCTCGTGCACACCTGCGGACCGCAGCATCCGGATCTCGCACCGCGTTCAGGAAATGCCCGAGTGGGTGATCGACTACGTGCTGCTGCACGAGCTGGCGCACCTGATCGTGCCCAGCCACAACACCCGGTTCTGGGCGTTGGTCGGCCGCTACCCCAAAGCCGAACGCGCCCGGGGCTACCTCGAAGGTGTCGCCGCCGCCTCCGGCGCACCTCTCCCGACCTGATCCAGCTCCCCCAGCCCAACGCCCCGCGCCCCCCGCGCCACGCAGTGCCCCGCGCCCCCGGGCGCCACGCAGTGCCCCGCGCCCCCGGGCGCCACGCAGTGCCCCGCGCTCCCGCGCGCACGCAGCGCCCGCGCGCCACGCAGCGCCCCGCACCCCATCCAGCGCGCGTCCGGCCAAGATCGACTCGTCTTTCTGGAAGCCGTGCTGTCGACGGCCCTTCGACACCGCAGTTTCGCGGAAGCCGAGTCGATCGTGGTGGCTGGGTCGGGCGGGGCGGCCGTGCGAGGTGTCCGGGCCCACACGGCGGCGCGGGGGGCGGCGGGACGGAGACGAGTAGGCCGGACGGAGACGAGTAGGTCGGGCGGGGACGAGTAGGTCGGGCGGGGCGGGTAGGTCGGGCGGGGCGACCAGGCCGGGCGGGCGCTAGGCTCGGGGGATGGCGCGACGGGTGGTGGTGGCGTTGCTCGGGCCGGTGCAGTGGTCGCCGCCCGGTGTCGACCGGGCCGAGTGGCGAGCGGCTCTCGCGGAAGACGTCATCGACCTGCTCGCCACGCTCAACGAGGTGGAGGTCGCGGTCGCGGTGACCCCCGCCGATCGGCCCCTGGCGGACGCGTTGGTGTGGCCCGGCACGACCGTGTACGAGGTGGCCGAGCCGACCCCGAACGCCGTGTTCGCCGCTCTGGAAGGTTACGACCAGGCGGCGGTGCTGGTCAGTGACGTACCCGATCTGCCTGCGCTCACCGTCGGCAAGCTGCTGCGCCCACTCACCACCCGGCCGGTCGCGGTGGCCCCGGTCGAGGGCGGCGGCCCGGGTCTGCTCGGGGTGGCGGTGCGATTGCCCGCGCCGGACTGGCTACCGATGATCGACCTGGACACGGCGACGCCTGCGGACGCGCGCTCCGGCGCTCCGCGACCAGGTGACGTGGCGGTCACGGCCGGCTGGCGCCGGCTGCGCGGCCCGGCTGACCTGGCCACCCTGGACCCGGCCTTCGAGGGCTGGGAAACGACCCGCGCCCTTCTCTCGGGCGCGCGCCGCGTCTGACCAGCCGGCCTCCCGGGCGCGCGGCGCCCCGTCTGACCAGCCAGCCAGTCCTTCCCGCTTGCCGTACCCGTCGGTCAGCAGACCAAGCCCGCCCGCCTGCCGGACGCCCACCAGCAGGCCCAGTCGGCGCGCGGCCAGCCGCAGCCAGCCCGGCTGACCTGCTATCCGGTGCGCACAGACCGTGGGTGCCCGCCGTCGATCAGGCGGGCACCCGTGGCTCAAGCCGTCGAGGTGCGGACGTCAGGGCTTGCCGTCGCCCTCACCCTCGGTCTCGTCGGGCTGGCCCGGGGCCTTCTCCTCGGCCCCACCAGGAGCGGTGAAGTCGAAGGTGTCCAGCTCGCTCAGGTCCATGTCGTTCATCGCGAAGGCGACCGGGTCGGCGAAGTCGTCGTCCGAGGGCAGCAGGTCCGGGTGGCCCCAGACGGCGTCGCGACCTTCGATGCCGCGGTGCTCGGTGAGCGCGGCCCAGAGCGCCGCGGCCTCGCGGAGGCGGCGCGGGCGCAGCTCCAGGCCGACGAGTGCGGCGAAGGTCTGCTCGGCGGGCCCGCCGGCGGCCCGGCGGCGGCGGAACGCCTCACCCAACCGGACGACGTTGGGCAGCCGGTCGCTGGCGGCGCTGTCCACGACGTGGCAGACCCAGCCCTCGACCAGGGCGAGTGCGGTCTCCAGCCGGGCCAGGGAGGCCTTCTGCGCCGGGGTGTCCTCCGGCGTGAAGATGCCCTCCAGGGCGATCGCCTGCATCGACTCCGGGTCGGTCGGGTCGACCCGGCCCATCGCCTCCTCGATCGCGTCCCGGTTGACCCGGATGCCCGAGGCGTACATCTCGACCGCGCTGAGCACGTGCCCGCGCAGCCACGGCACGTGCTGGAACAGCCGCTGGTGGGCGGCCTCGCGCAGCGCCACGTAGAGGCGGACCTCGTCCTCGGGAAGTTCCAGGCCCTCGCCGTACGCCCGGATGTTGGCCGGGATCAGGGCGGCCGTGCCGGCCGGGCCGAGTGGCAGCCCGATGTCGCCGGCGGAGAGCACCTCCGCGGCGAGCGAGCCGAGCGCCTGCCCGAGCTGGCCGCCGAAGAGCGCGCCGCCGAGGGTGGCCACCATCGACTGCATCGGCCCGAGCTGGGCGCGTGCCTCCGGTGGCACCAGGTCGCCCATCGCGCCGACCATCCGGCTGGCGACCGGGTCGCAGAGCTTGCGCCACACGTCGAGCGTCTTGAAGATCCACTCGTTGCGGTTCCAGGCAACCGGTGACTGGATGCCCGACGGCCACGCCGAGGCCGGCTCCAACCACAGGTCGGCCAGGCGCAGCGCCTCCTCGACGGCGTTGCGCTCGAACGGTGACACCGCCGGGTCGCCGGCGGCTGCGAGTTGGCTGGCCGCTACCTGCCGGGCCAGGTCCCAGTTGACCGGCCCGCTGCCCGGCGCGGAGAGCAGGTGCTGCAACTGTGACATGAACTGCTGCATCTGCGCGGGATCGTTGGGGTCTGGTGGTTGCCCACCCGGGAGCGCGAAACCGAACGGAATATCAGGCACGACGTCTACGGTACGCGGACCGCGCCCCAGGTAGCCGCCGCTGGCGTTGCGCTGAGGGCGAAGTCGCGTGGCGCATCCGGCAGGTGGCGTCCGGTCGGTCGGTACGCTCTGCGGCATGAGACGTCGTGGCCTGACGGTCCTGCTCGGTGCCCTGTTCACCGCCCTGCTGAGCATCGGGGTGCTACGGGTGCCGATCCCGTACGTGGTGCTCGGCCCCGGCCCGACGGTCAACACCCTCGGCACGGCCGACGGTAAGGAGGTCATCCAGGTCTCCGGGCGGGAAACCTCGACCTCGGCCGGCCAGCTGCGGCTGACCACTGTGGGAGTGCAGCCCACGGTGCGGTTGCGGGGCGCGATCGCGGGTTGGTTCTCCGACGACGAGGCGGTGGTGCCGCGCGAGCTTGTCTACCCGCCGGGGGAGTCGACCGAGCAGGTCGAGCAGCGCAACGCGGAGGACTTCAAGGCGTCGCAGACCAGCGCGGAGACCGCCGCGCTGCGGGAGCTGGGTTTTCCGGTGCAGGTGGTGATCAAGACGGTGGCCGGGGACGGCCCGGCGGCCGGGGCGCTGAAGGCCGGCGACGTGATCACTTCCGTCGACGGTCAGCCGGTGCCGGTGGCCGCGAAGGTCACCGAACTGATCCGGGCCAAGCCGGCGGGCACGGCGTTGACGATCGCCTACACCCGCGATGGCGCGCCGGCCACCGCGACGGTCACCAGTCGTGAGCAGGATGGCCGGCCGCGGATCGGTGTGGAGATCGATCAGCAGCAGCCGCACCCGTTCACCCTCGGCATCGACCTGGGGGACATCGGCGGGCCGAGCGCCGGTCTGATGTTCGCCCTGGGGATCGTCGACAAGCTGACTCCGGCCGATCTCACCGGCGGCCAGATCATCGCCGGCACCGGCACCATCGACGACGAGGGCACCGTCGGCCCGATCGGCGGGATCGCCCAGAAGCTGGTCGGCGCGAAGCGCGCCGGTGCCAAGGTGTTTCTGGTGCCGGCGGACAACTGCGCCGAGGCGGTCCGCAATCCGCAGCCCGATCTGCCGCTGTTGCGGGTGGGCTCTCTGGACGACGCGATGACCGCTCTGGAGACGTTGCGCGCAGGGGGTCAGCCGACCCGTTGTTGACCGGTGTGACCGTGCCCCGACACGCTCAGGAACACCCCGTACTCTGGGTGCCTGGTCGGAGCCGATCACATCGAGCGTGCGGAGCCAACAGTGGTCATGCGTAGTAGCAGCCCCCTGCCGAGGATGAGCCGGCGCGGGCGCGTCACCATCGCTGTCCTGGTCGGGGTGTTCGTGCTCTTCACCCTGCTCGGCTGGGGTGTCCAGGCGTGGACGGACTGGCTCTGGTTCGACGAGGTCCGTTACACCGAGGTCTTCACCGGTGTCCTGCTCACCCGGCTGGTGCTCTTCCTGGCTGTCGGTCTCGGCATGGCGCTGATCGTCGGTGGCAACCTGTGGCTGGCCTACCGGCTGCGTCCGCGGCTGCGTCCGCACTCGGTGGAGCAGGCGACCCTGGAGCGCTACCGGATGGTGCTCAGCCCGCGGCTGGGCACCTGGATCGCGCTGACCGCCGCGGTGGTCGGCCTCTTCGCCGGCCTCTCCGCGCAGAACCGGTGGAGCCAGTGGCTGCTCTTCCGCAACGGCGGTGACTTCGGGGTCAAGGACCCGGAGTTCGGCGTGGACATCGGCTTCTACGTCTTTCAACTGCCCTTCTGGCGTTACCTGCTCGGGGTCGCCTTCACCGCTGTGGTGCTGGCTGTGATCGGCGCGCTGGCGGTGCACTACCTCTTCGGCGGGGTCCGTCTGCAGGGCGTCGGGGACCGGATGAGCAACGCGGCCCGCGCGCACCTGAGCAGCCTGGTCGCGGTCTTCGTGCTGTTGAAGGCCGTCGCGTACGTGCTGGACCGGCGGGCGATGTTGCTTGAGTACAACGAGGGCGCCAAGTTGTACGGCGCCGGCTACGCCGACGTCAACGCGCTGCTGCCGGCGAAGGAGATCCTGGCGTACATCTCGATCGTGGTGGCGATCGCGATCATCGTGTTCTCCAACGCCTGGATGCGGAACCTGGTCTGGCCGGGGATCTCGCTGGCACTGCTCGGTGTGTCCGCGGTGGCCATCGGCGGCATCTACCCCTGGGCGGTGCAGACCTTCGAGGTCAAGCCGAGCGCCAAGGACAAGGAAGCGCCGTACATCCAGCGCAGCATCGACGCGACACGGGCGGCGTTCGGGCTGGCAGCCACCGAGACGACCCCGTACGCGGCGAACAACCTCACCCCACCGGCGAACCTGGCCACCGACACCTCTGTGGTGTCGAACGTGCGGCTGCTCGACCCACAGTTGGTAAGTGAGACGTACACCCAGCTCCAGCAGGTGCGTGGCTTCTACGACTTCGGCCCCAAACTGGACATCGACAGGTACGGGGTGAACGGCAAGACCTCCGACTACGTCGTCGGCGTCCGGGAGATCAACTACGGTGAGCTGACCGACCAGCAGAACACCTGGATCAACCGGCACACCGTCTACACGCACGGGTACGGCCTGGTGGCCGCCCCGGCGAACCAGGTGGTGTGCGGCGGGCAGCCGTTCTTCGTCTCCGGCTTCCTCGGGGAGAAGACCCAGGAGGCGTGCTCCTCGCAGACCGAGCAGATCCCGGCCACGCAGCCGCGCATCTACTACGGCGAGCGGATGGCGGCCGACGACTACGCGATCGTCGGCCAGTCCGACCCGAACAAGAAGGCCGAGTTCGACAGGCCGGTCGGTGAGGGTGGCGGCGAGTCCTACACCTACACCGGCGAGGGTGGCGTCAAGATCGGCTCGTTCACCCGGCGGCTGCTGTACGCGATCAAGGAGCAGGAGTCGAACTTCCTGCTCTCCGAGGCGGTGAACAAGGACTCCCGGCTGCTGTACGTGCGTAACCCGCGGGACCGGGTGGAGAAGGTCGCGCCGTTCCTCACCCTCGACGGTGACCCGTACCCGGCGGTTGTCGGCGGTCGGGTGCAGTGGATCGTCGACGGCTACACCACGGCGGCGACCTACCCGTACGCCGAGCGGGTCAACCTGCAGACCGAGACCACCGACGAGTTGACCAACCGGGGCACCTTCCAGCTGGCCCGGGAGAACGTCAACTACATGCGGAACTCGGTGAAGGCCACCGTCGACGCGTACGACGGGACCGTGACGCTCTACGAGTACGACGACAGCGACCCGGTGCTCAAGGCCTGGAACAAGGCGTTCGGCGGCGACCTGATCAAGCCGAAGACGGACATCCCGGTCGAGCTGACCGAGCACCTGCGCTACCCGGCGGACATGTTCAAGGTGCAGCGCAACCTGCTCACCAAGTTCCACGTGACGAACCCGGGTGACTTCTACTCCGCACAGGACTTCTGGCAGGTGCCCAACGTGCCGGACGCGCCGGACAGCGGCCAGAAGCAGCCCCCGTACTACCTGTTCACGCAGTTCCCGGGCCAGGAGGGCCCGCGGTTCCAGCTCACCTCCGCGGTCACCCCGAACGGCCGGCAGAACCTCGCCGCGCTGATCTCCGGGTCGTACGTCGACGGGAAGCCCCGGCTGGAGGTGCTGGAGTTGCCGGACCAGACCCGGATCTCGGGCCCGGTGCAGGTGCACCAACAGATGACGAACAACGCGAACATCCGTCAGCAGCTCAACCTGCTCTCCAGCAACCAGGCGCAGGTGCAGTACGGCAACCTGCTGTCGTTGCCCTTCGCCGACGGCATGCTCTACGTCGAGCCGGTCTACGTGAAGAGCAACCAGCAGGACGCGTACCCGCTGTTGCAGAAGGTGCTGCTCTCCTACGGTGACGGTGGCTCCTTCGTGGCGCTGGCCGACAACATCAACGACGGCATCAAGCAGTTGGTCGAGCAGGGGAAGAAGGCCGGGCAGGGCACGTCGCCGCCGCCGAGCACCGGGGGCAACCCGACGACGCCGACGCCCAGCGGGAGCCCCACGCCGACGCCGAGCGGGAGCGCCACGCCGACGCCACCGGCGCCGAGCGGAGACCTGGCCGATGCCGCCGACCGGGTGCAGACCGCGATCACCGAGGTCCGGGCCGCGCAGACCTCTGGTGACTTCGAGCGGTACGGCCGTGCGCTCAAGGCGCTCGACGAGGCACTCACCGCGTTCCAGCAGGCACAGCAGGCCGCCGGAACGCCGAGCGGGAGCGCCGCACCGTCGGCGAGTGGCAGCCCGAGCGCGGGCGGCTGACTGCACTCGCCTGGCGTACCTCACGCAGCCCCCGTCGTCGGACCGTCCCGGTTCCGGCGGCGGGGGCTCTGGCGTGACTGGCCCGTGCGGCACCGCGAGCCGGCGGATTCGGATGTCGTTTTGCGGGGCCCGGGGGTCGTGCGCTACGGTTATCGAGCCGACGCGGGGTGGAGCAGCTCGGTAGCTCGCTGGGCTCATAACCCAGAGGTCGCAGGTTCAAATCCTGTCCCCGCTACGAGAAACATCGAAAGCCCGTTTCCGGTTCGCCGGAGGCGGGCTTTCGACTTTCCCACGGTGGCCGTTGCTCGGAAGCTTTCCCGATGTCGGTCGCTGCTCGCAGGGTCGACGGTTGGTCTGCTCGCTGGCGTCGGCACCGACCCCACTGATCATCGCCAAACGGGATGGGTTAAGGTTAACCAGTCGACGCGGGGTGGAGCAGTTCGGTAGCTCGCTGGGCTCATAACCCAGAGGTCGCAGGTTCAAATCCTGTCCCCGCTACTACACAGGCAAAGGCCCGTCCCAGAGTTTTCTGGAGACGGGCCTTTCCCGTTGGCCGGTGGGCCCCGGCCCGTGGTTCGGCGCGACAGACGTGCCGAGGTTGCGTCCTTCGGCGAGGATGGGCACATGTCTTCCTTCGGTAAGTGGTGGGGCCGGCTCAGCGCGGTCCTCGGTGCGGCCGTACTGGCGGTCTTCGTGCCCGTCGCGGCCTGGGCGTCCACGGGCACCGGCGAGGTGGTGGTGGAGGCCGCGCGGCGGCGACGTGGTGGCGGCGGCTTCGGCGTCCTCAGCCTGCTCTGCTGCCTGGTGGTGGTGGCCGTCATCGTGTTCCTGGTGCTGCGCCTGACCCGCAACCGGCGCGGCGGCCCGCCGCGCTGACCCGGTGGCCCGCGCCGGTCGGTTGGTCGACGGCGGGGGCGTCGGCCCGGCCGCCGGTCGGTCAGGCCGCCAGTGCGGCGTTGGCCTGGGAGAGGAAACGCGTGGTGGCCGCCCGGGTGCCGGCCCGCTTGACGCGGACGCTCTCCGCGGCGGCGACAAGCAGCGTACGCACCTTGACGTTCCCCTTGGGCGGCGGTGCCGGTGCCGGCCCGAGTTGGTCGGCGAGGGTGGCACCGAGCGCGGCGGCGCGCTTCTCGGTCGGGTCGGTGATGCTGCCCTCGGTGTAGCGGCGGACGGCGAGGCTGGCGTTCAGGCCACGTTCGTGGCCGAGGACGGTGCCGGCCTCGCCGTTCGTGGTCAAGAAGTTGATCAGGTCGGTGACGATGTCCGGGTGGCGGGTGCCCCGGAACGCGGCCCAGGACATCGAGGCGCGTGCCCACTGCGCGGCGGGCGGCCCCGGAAAGCCGACCACGCCCAACTCGGCCCGGGTCAGCCGTTGCAACTCCGGTAGCTGGTGCGACCAGGCGAAGGACGCGGCGGTCAACCCGGTCACCACAGGTTGCCGGGTCAGCTCCCGGCCGTCGGTCTGCTCGACAAGCGCGGCACCCGGGGTGGCCCGCGCCTTGCGGGCGCGCTGCCACAGCTCGAACCAGGCGACCAACTCGTCCGCGCCGAAACCGAGCTGGTTGCCCCGGTAGAACTCGCCACCCTGCGACCGCAGCCACAGCCACAGCGCCCGCTGGTCACCTGACGCGTCCATGATGCCGGCCACCCGACCGTCGCCGGCCGCTGTTACCTGTTCCGCCCAGGAAATGTAGTCGGCCCAGGTCATGCCGCCCCGCGGCTCGGGCACTCGCAGCTCGCGCAGTAGCTCCCGGTTGAAGACCACTGCGGCGTGGGTCTGCCCGCTGGCCACCGCCATCGTCCGCCCCTCCACCGTGCCGGAGCGGATCAGGCCCTCCGGCAGGCCCCGCAGATCGAGGCGGTTGTCGCTGACCCGGTCGGTGAGGTCGAGGATGATCTGGCGTTGCGTGTACTCGGTGAGCATCGTGTCGTCGATCTGGATCAGGTCCGGTACGTTCCCACCGGCCGCCTGGGTGGCCAGTCGGTCGTAGTAGCCGTCGGTGCCCTGCCAGGTGACCCGGAAGGTCACCCGGGGGTTGCGCTCCGAGTAGAGCCGCAGCACCTTCTCGGTGCGATCGGCCCGCCTGGTGTTCCCCCACCAGAAGACCGACAGCTCGACCGGGCCGTCCTGGGTGGACGTGGCGGCGCCGTCGCTGCATCCGGCCAGTCCGCCGGACGCGAGCAGGGGTGCGCCGAGCAGCGCGGTGAGCAGTCGGCGCCGGCCCGGGTCGGCGCTGAGGCGGTCGATCGGGGGTGGAGCAACGGGCACGGGGGTCTCCTGGACCTGCGGGGGCGCGGTGCGATCATTCACGCAGCAAGCACACGAAGGTGTCAACGTCCGTCCGGTCACCCCCCGGGCGCGGGTGGTCGAATCAGGCCGTCCGACGTCGCGTGGTGTACTAGGGCGCGTGGAACTTCTGCACTCGGGCAAGGTTCGGGACGTGTACGCCGACGGCGACGACCTCATCCTGGTCGCCTCGGACCGGATCTCGATCTACGACGTGGCGCTGCCGACGCCGATCCCGGACAAGGGTCGCCTGCTCACCGCACTCTCGTTGTGGTGGTTCGAGCAGCTCGCCGACCTGGTGCCGAACCATGTCATCTCGGCCACCGACGTGCCCGCCGAGTTCGCCGGGCGGGCGATCCGCTGCCAGCGGCTGGAGATGCTCCCGGTCGAGTGCGTCGCCCGCGGCTACCTCACCGGCGGCGGCCTGCGGGAGTACGAGCGGACCGGGGCCGTCTCCGGCGTGCCGCTGCCCCGAGGGCTCGGCGAGGCGTCGATCCTGCCCGAGCCGATCTTCACGCCGTCGAGCAAGGCGCCGGCGGGTGAGCACGACGAGCCGATCACGTACGCCGACGTGGTGGACAAGGTGGGCGCGGAGACCGCGGAGCGGCTGCGGCAGATCACCATCGACGTCTACCGGCGCGGCGCGGAGTTGGCCGCCGACCGGGGCATCCTGATCGCCGACACCAAGATCGAGTTGGGCTGGGCGCCGGACGGCACCCTGATCCTCGCCGACGAGCTGCTCACCTCCGACTCGTCGCGGTTCTGGCCGGCCGAGTCGTACCAGCCGGGTCGGGTGCAGTTCTCCTACGACAAGCAGTACGTGCGGGACTGGGCCACCGGTGCCGGCTGGAACAAGCTGCCTCCCGCGCCGGACGTGCCGGCCGAGGTCGTCGAGGCGACCCGCGCCCGCTACGTCGAGGTCTACGAGAAGCTCACCGGCAACCGCTGGACGTGACCCGTCGCCCAGCGGATCACGGGGCAATCGGTTTGCTCACCAACTGTTAGCCTGCGACCCATGGCAACCAGGCGGACCATCTCGCCGCCACCCGAGGACTACGTCACCCGGATGGCCCGCCGGCCGCGCTGGCAACGGATTCTGATCCCGATCCTCATGCTCCTGGCGGTCCTGGTGATGCCGGTCGACATCGGCAGGAATCTGATCGGTGCCGAGCGGGTGAGCATCCAGGTCGAGTCCTGCGACCGCGGCGGGCCCAAGGGGACCCAACGCTGCCGGGGCACCTGGACCACGCCCGACGGGCGTGTGGTCACCGGCGGGGTGGGCGGCGGCTCGCTGCGGGTCGGCGAGCGGGTCGACGGCTGGGCCAACGGGAAGCAGGCCACGGTCAGCCTGATGGCCTGGCTCATCGCCCCGCTGATGGTGGGCTCGGCCCTGTTGGCGGCGATGGTGGCGCTCGCCGTCGTCTTCGCGCGGATCGGCGTGCAGCGGCTGCGCGGCGTCCGCTGACCCGTGGCAGGCCAGCTCCCGTCAGCACGATGGGTGACAGGCCACTGTGGAAGAACGGTTCAGGTCAGCCGCTCAACGGCCACGATGCCAGTGACCAGCACGACGACGCTGACGATCAGCAACGAGACGAACGGGACGAGCACCGAGGACCTACCCTTGATAATCGGTGACTCGACGAGGATCCGGCGCGGGCGGTCGGGTTCGTACACGACGGTGACCGGCCCGGGGGCAGCCGACAGGGGAGTCTGCCGCCAGCGCCCCGGTGTGGTGGTCACCGTGGCACCGTCGGCCGTTCGGTACCGCACGATGGGGTAGTAGGTGCGGGCACCGTTGCCCCTGTTGATCGGACGTAGTTCCACCACCTCGCCCGGCGTGCGTACGCCCCGGCGCAGCAGGCCGAGGTCGCGCCAGAACCGGACGACCGCGTACGCCATCCCGGCCAGGCCGAGGCCCGCCGTGATCGTCAGGACCAACTCCGGCACGGCTCACTCCATCCAGTCGAGGGTGCGTTGCACGGCCTTGCGCCACTGACGCAGCTCCCGCTCGCGCACCTGCGGGGCCATCGCCGGCTCCCACTGCGCGTCGGAGCGCCACTGCGCCCGCAGGGTGGCCAGGTCCGGCCAGAAGCCGACCGCCAGACCGGCCGCGTACGCGGCACCCAGGCAGGTGGTCTCGGTGATCCGGGAACGCACCACCGGCACGTCGAGGACGTCCGCGAGGAACTGCATGAGCAGCCCGTTGGCGGTCATCCCACCGTCCACCCGGAGTCGGCGCAGCGCCACGTCGGAGTCGGCGTCCATCGCGTCGACCACCTCGCGGGTCTGCCACGCCGACGCCTCCAGCACCGCCCGGGCCAGGTGCCCCTTGGTGATGTAGCCGGTCAGGCCGGCGATGACGCCCCGCGCATCGCTGCGCCAGTGCGGGGCGAACAGCCCGGAGAACGCCGGCACCACGTAACAGCCGCCGTTGTCGTCAACGGTGCGCGCCAGGTCCTCCACCTCGGCGGCCGTGGAGATCAACCCGAGGTTGTCCCGCAGCCACTGCACCAGCGAGCCGGTGACCGCTATCGCGCCCTCCAGGGCGTACGCCGGAGGTTGGCCCTTGATCCGGTACGCGACGGTGGTGAGCAGGCCGTGCGTCGACGGGACAGCTGTGGCGCCGGTGTTGAGCAGCAGGAAACTGCCGGTGCCGTAGGTGCACTTCGCCTCGCCCGGCTGGAAGCAGGTCTGCCCGAACAGGGCGGCCTGCTGGTCGCCGAGCGCACTGGCCACCGGCACCCCGGCGAGCACCCCACCGGCCGTGCCGTACACCTCGGCGGAGCAGCGGATCTCCGGCAGCATCGCCGCCGGGACGCCCAGCGCGTCCAGTAGCTCCGGGGCCCAGTCCAGGGTGGTGAGGTCCATCAGCATGGTCCGGCTGGCGTTTGTCACGTCGGTGACGTGCTCGCCGGTCAGCTTCCAGATCAGCCAGCTGTCCATGGTCCCGAAGAGCACCTCGCCGCGCTCCGCGCGCTCGCGCAGGCCGTCGACCTCGTCGAGCAGCCAGCGCAGCTTCGGGCCGGCGAAGTAGGTGGCCAGCGGCAGGCCGGTGCGGGCCCGGAACCGCTCCTCGCCGTACGCCGAGGCCAGCTCGCGCAGCAGCGGCCCGGTGCGGGTGTCCTGCCAGACGATGGCGTTGGCCACCGGGCGGCCGGTCGCCCGGTCCCAGACGACAGTGGTCTCCCGCTGGTTGGTGATCCCGACGGCGGCCAGCCCGGTCGCGTCGGTGCCGGCGGCCCGCAGTGCCTCGACGACGACCTGCTGGACGTTGTCCCAGATCTCCTCGGCGTCGTGTTCCACCCAGCCGGGTCGGGGGAAGTTCTGCCGGTGCTCGCGCTGGGCCACGGCGACGATGTCCCCGGCGGAGTCGAAGACGATGCACCGCGAGGAGGTGGTGCCCTGGTCGATGGCGGCGACGTACTGGGGGGTCACCGCAGCACCGTACCCAAAGCGGCAGCGTGGTGCGACAGGCGTCACGTCGGCCGGGGCTTCGCCTACGATGTGCGAACGTGCGCGACATCGCCGTTTTCAGTGGAACCGCCCATCCCGACCTGGCCGCCGAGATCTGTGCCCACCTGGGGGTGCCGCTGCATCCGGTGCGGGTCTCCCGGTTCGCCAACGACTGCCTGGAAGTGCAGTTGCAGGCGAACTGCCGGGAGCGGGACGTCTTCCTGATCCAGCCGCTGGTCCCCCCGGTGCAGGAGAACCTCGTCGAGCTGCTGCTGATGATCGACGCGGCGCGGGGCGCGTCGGCCGGCCGGATCACAGTGGTGCTGCCGCACTACGCGTACGCCCGCTCGGACAAGAAGGACGCGCCACGGATCTCGATCGGCGCCCGGCTCGTCGCCGACCTGCTCACCTCGGCCGGGGCGGACCGGGTGCTCGCGATGACCCTGCACTCGCCGCAGGTGCACGGCTTCTTCAGCGTTCCCGTGGATCACCTGCACGCGTTGCGGGAGCTGGCCACCCACTTCCGGCGCTACGACCTGAGTGACGCAGTGGTGGTCTCACCCGACCTGGGTAACGCCAAGGAGGCGGCGGCCTTCGCCCGGCTGCTCGGTACGCCGGTCGCGGCCGGGGCGAAGCAGCGGTTCAGCGACGACCTGGTCAAGATCAGCGCGGTGATCGGCGAGGTGACCGACCGGGACGTCATTGTGCTGGACGACGAGATCGCCAAGGGCAGCACGGTGATCGAGTTGATGGAGCACCTACGCGGCCTGAAGGTCCGCTCGATCCGGCTCGCCTGCACGCACGGGCTCTTCTCCGGCGACGCGTTGCAGCGGCTCAGCGGCCAGGACGGCGTCCTGGAGATCGTCTGCACGAACACGGTGCCCATCCCGGCCGCGAAGCGCGTTCCCGCCCTACAGGTGCTGTCGGTGGCCCCGGCCCTGGCCGAGGCCATGCGCCGAATCCACAACGGCGAATCCGTCTCCGCCCTCTTCGCCTGACCCCGCCGAAGCCCCGGCTCGACCCCCGTCGATCATGGAGTTGTGGTGCCGTACACAAGGGGCAGATGTGGAGCTGTCGCCCACCACGACTCCATGATCCCCCGCAGGGGCGGGGCGGGGAGGGGGGTCAGCGCTTGGTGCGGTCGTGGTTGAGGCTTGCGGTGATGCGGACCAGGGTGCCGCCGGAGCTGGTGACGACCTCCATGGCGTCGGTCAGCTCGCGGGCCAGCCAGAGGCCCCAGCCGCCGGCGGTGTCCGGGGCTGGCCGACTGCGGTCGCCCAACCGCTGCGGACTGATTCCGGTGCCGTGATCGGCGACCTCGCAGACAAGCAGGTCCGACTCGCACCAGAGCCGCAGCCAGCCGCGTCCGCCGCCGTGCCGCACCGCGTTGGTGATCAACTCGTTGATCGCGAGCACGAAATCGTCAAGGCGTTGGCCGCCGAGCCCGCAGGCGTGCGCGCAGGAGGTGACCGAGTGGCGGATGTCGGTCACCTGGGCCTGGTCAAAGGCCTCGGCGATCAGGACGGCGGGTTCGATGGGCACCACCGTACGCGGTGCGTGCGGCTCGGCGTTCGTCATGGGCCCGTCCAAGCGGCGGATCTCGGAGTGGTTCGCGGCTTTTCCACCGTACGTCAGGGTTTCCTGAACCGCACTCGCTGCTCGCCGTGCTACCTGCGGCATATGGCATCGTGACGGCCATGCCGTCGCCGCCAGGTGGATTCGAGGTGCCGCTGTGGCGTGCGCTGGCGGTGTTCAGGCTGGCATCCCTGGCGTACGTCTGCCTGCTCGCGGTGCGCGACGCCGACCGGTACGCCCACCCGTACGCCGTCGGCGCCCTGGTCCTGGTGATGGCGGCCTGGACCGGGGCGACCGCCATCGGTTACGCCCGGCCGGCCTGGCGGCGCTGGCCGCTGCTGCTTGCCGATCTCGGAGTGGTGCTGGCCGTGGTGCTGGCCACCCCGTGGGTGGTCGGTCGGGCGGCGCTCGCCAGCGGCGTACCCACAATGGGGGTCGCCTGGATGGCCGGCCCGGTGCTGGCCTGGGCCGTCTCCGGCGGCCGGCGGCGGGGCATGATCGCCGCGCTGCTGGTCTCCGGCGCGGACCTGACCACCCGGGAGCGGATCGGCCAGTCCTCGTTCACCGGGGTGATCCTCATGCTGCTCGCCGGGGTGGTGGTCGGGCACGTGGCCCGTCTCGCGGCGGGCGCCGAGGAGCGGCTGCAACGTGCTGTGGAGTTGGAGGCGGCCACCCGGGAGCGGGAACGACTGGCCCGGGGCATCCACGACTCGGTGCTCCAGGTACTGGCGTTGGTGCAGCGGCGTGGCGCACACCTGCCCGGTGAGGCCGGCGAGCTGGCCCGGCTGGCGGGCGAGCAGGAGGCCGCGTTGCGGGCGCTGATCGCCGGCGCCGGCCCGGCCGCCGACGTGGCGTTGGACGGGCCCGACGCCAGCGCGGTTGACCTGCGGACCCTCCTCGGCCGGTACGCCTCACCGGCGGTGGAGCTCGCCGCGCCGGCCACCCCGGTGCCGCTGCCCCGCCGGGTGGCCGCAGAGTTGGCAGCGGCGACCGGCGCGGCCCTGGACAACGTGGGGCGGCACGCCGGTGGACGGGCCTGGGTGTTGATCGAGGACGAGGGGGAGACGGTGACGGTGTCGATCCGCGACGAGGGGCCGGGCATCCCGGACGGCCGGCTGGCCGAGGCCGCGGCCCAGGGCCGGCTCGGGGTGACCCAGTCGATCAGGGGTCGGGTGGTCGAGCTGGGCGGGACCGTGCGGATCGCGTCCGCCCCCGACGCGGGCACCGAGATCGAGCTGACAGTGCCGAGGGCGCGGCGATGAACCCGACCCGGGTGATGGTGGTCGACGACCATCCGATGTGGCGCGAGGGCGTGGCCCGCGACCTGACCGAGGCCGGATTCCTGGTGGTGGCGACAAGCGGCGAGGGGCGACAGGCCATCCGGGTGGCCGCCGCCGCCCGGCCCGACGTCGTCGTACTCGACCTGCAACTGCCGGACATCTCCGGCGTCGAGGTGATCCTGGGGCTGCGCGCGGCACTGCCCGACGTGCGGGTGCTGATGCTCAGCGCCAGCGGCGAACAGCAGAGCGTGCTGGACGCGGTAAAGGCGGGAGCGACCGGCTACCTGGTGAAGTCGACAGCGCCCGCGGAGTTCCTCGACGCGGTCCGCCGGACCGCGGCCGGCAACGCGGTCTTCACCCCCGGCCTCGCCGGGCTCGTCCTCGGCGAGTTCCGCCGGCTGGCCGCCGGGTCGGGGCCGGGCCCCGACCCGGCCGGCGGCGCGGAACCGGCGACGCCCCGGCTCACCGACCGGGAGACCGAGGTGTTGCGGCTGGTGGCGAAGGGGATGTCGTACAAGCAGATCGCGCAGCGACTCGGACTGTCGCACCGCACGGTGCAGAACCACGTCCAGAACACCCTGGGCAAACTGCAACTGCACAACCGCGTCGAGCTGACCCGGTACGCCATCGAACGCGGCCTGGACGACTGAGGCGGGTCAGACCGAGCGCGGCGGCTCCGTCTCGTGGATGGCCAACTCCTCGGCGGTCGCCCCGCCGCCGGCCGAACCCGCGTCGTACGCCACCGAGTCGGTCTCCTGGTCGGTGTGCGCCCCCTCGTCCGGCTCGACCAGCCGACCCACTGTGGCGTCGGCGACAGTGCCGAGCTGACCGTGGTCGTAGAGGGAGACCGGCGAGTTCGGATCCGAGGTGGGCCCGGGATCCATCACGTCGGCGTCCAGCTGTGCCTCCGCCGCGGCTTCCAGGTTGTCCGCCTCGAAGGCGATCTTCGGGTCGATCGTGCCGGCCAACGGGTCGTCCGCCGGGCGCTCGTAGACCTCGCGGTCGAGCTTGTAGTCGAGCGACTCGCCGTCCAGCTGCTCCTCGGCGGTCGTGCCGAACCGGTCCACCGCCACCGGCGTCCGGTCGCCGGGGAGTTGGGCCGGGTCCGGGCCGTCCGCCTCGCGCCCGGTGAGCACGTCGTCGTTGGCGGTCGAGTCGTCATCTGCGGTGTCGGGCAGACCTTGCGCCTCGGTGTCGGACACGGGGGTCGGGTACTCGTTGTCGCGCATGTCTGATCACTACCCGCTGCCCTCCCGCCGTAACCGGAGCGGCGCAGGCTGTGCGGTGGTCGAAAGCGGCAGCGGAGGCGAAACGCCGCATCAGCTGAGGTGCGCGACCTCGTCGTCCGGGGACAGCACGCACCACACGACCTTGCCGTCCGGTAGGGCACTGCTGCCCCACCGACGGGCCACCGTGTCGATCAACAGCAGGCCCCGGCCGCCGACCCGGTTCGGCGGGGACAGCCCGGCGAACGTGGGGTGGCGCGCGGAGTAGTCGCGAACCGCCAGGTGCAGGGTGTCGTCCCGGGCGGCCAGCCGGACCGTCATCGGGGTCCGCGCGTGCGCCACCACGTTGTTCACCATTTCGGTGATCGCGATGGTGGCCGGGTCGACAAGCATCGGCATGCCCCAGCGTCGACAGCCGATGGTGACCAGCTCACGGGCCTGCCGGGCGGCTCCCACCGCCGGGGCCAGTTCGGCGCTGAGCACCGCCCCCGGCGGCGTCACCGCGACCGAGGCCAACGCGTCGTCCACCGCCGGCCAGGCCGGTACGCCTGCCACCAGGACCGGACGGGTCGGTGCCCCGACGTCCACCTGCTCGGGCCGGCCGACGGTCGGGTCACAGAGCAGCAGATCCACAGCGGGCCAGTCGGCGACCTCGCGGCGGACCTCGGCGAAGACGGCCCGCCCGGCCGGGTCCACCATCCGCAGTCCGGTCACGTCCGCCACCACCGGACCCGGTCGGTCCCAGAGACAGGCCAGCAGCGCGTCGCGGACCGCCTCGACTCCGGCGGCGTCGAGCGTCCCGGTCAGCCGGACCACCGCCGACGAATCGTCGACCTCCACCTGACAGCTCGGCATGATCGCCCCATTGTGCGCGCCGGCGACGGTCCGCGCATTCGGGCGCTCGACGCCGGTCATCACGGCGCCAACCGGGATCGGCGGTTGATCGCCGCCAGGGTGCCGACGGCGGTGCCGGCGGCGGCGAGACCGAACGCGGCGGTCATCCGCACCAACTGGCGCCGCCGACCGTGCCAGCCGCCGTCCCGGTGGGCCTGGCCGTCGGCGTCGAAGACGTTGCCGCTGCTGTCCGCCCGCGCGCCCGGACCGAACTGTGCGCGGTGGGCGTACCAGCCGAGGGTGCGCTCCACGAGTGCGGGCGCCAGCCGCCACTGCAGGCCGATCAGGCGGGCCGCACCGCCGGCGTACGCCTCGCGGCGGGGCCGGCGCAGCACCCGCACGATGGTCTCGGCGACCACCTCCGGCGGGTATATCGGGGGCGGTGGCATCAGTTCCCGCCCGCTGTGGTTGGCCGCGTGCCGGAAGAACGGGGTGTCGATGGTGGCCGGCAGCACTGTGCAGACGGAGATCTGGCCGCGACCGGTGACCCGAAGCTCCTGCCGGACCGTGTCGGCCAACCCACGGATGCCGTGCTTCGTGGCGTTGTACGCCGACTGGTACGGCATGGCCACCTCGGCCAGCACCGAGGCGTTGTTGACGAGCACGCCGCCACCGGCCGCGCTGAGGTGCGGCAGAGCGGCCTTGATGCCGTACACCGCGCCGAGCAGGTTGACCTCGAGCACCCGACGGAACTCGGCGACCGGAATCTCGTCGAACAGACCCACCGCGCTCACTCCGGCGTTGTTCACCCAGGCGTCGATCCGCCCGAACTCGGCGGCGGCCCGATCGGCGAGCCGTCGCACCGACTCCGGATCGGTCACGTCGGTCGGCACGACGAGCGCCCGGCCGCCCAACTCCAGGCAGCGCAGCGCGACCTGGCGGAGGGCCTCCTCGCTGCGGGCGGCCAGCACGACGGCCGTGCCACGGCGGGCCAGCGCGTACGCGGTCGCCGTACCGATCCCGCTGGACGCACCTGTGATCACCACGGTCGAATCGTCGAGGCTGCGGGTCAGTGGCATTCCTGAGCGGTACCCCCGCCCAGGCCAGGTCATGCCAGGCACCGATTGTCGATCTTTGGGAAGAGGCTGGGGCGGTCCGGGTGGTCGATGTGGTTGCCGTGGCGCAAGCATCGGTGGCACTCGCGGGCACTGTTCCCGATCTGCCAGGTTTCGACTCCCGCTCCCGAGGTTAATGGGACGCTCTGAACGGGAGGACCACCGCCGAGGAAAGATCGCAGGGAGGTGACCCATGCGCGTTGGCCTCGTCTGCGCGCACGCCAGCTCGTACCGCCACGCCGACGGTCCACCCGTTGGCACCCGGCAGCACATCGCCCGGGTCGCCGCCGAGTTGGCGGAGCGAGGCCACGACGTACGGCTCTACGAGCGCCGGGACGACCCCGGCCTGCTGGCGACGGTCGACGTCGACGGCTACCAGGTGTACCAGGTGCCAGCCGGCCCACCCACCCCGCTGTCCACCGCAGAGCTCATCCCGTACGTGACGGAGTTCGGCCGCTGGCTGGCCGACGCGTGGTCCGGCGCCTGGCGGCCCGAGGTGGTGCACGGGCACTACTGGGTCGGTGGCCTGGCCGCCGCGCACGCCGTGCGGGAGACCGACATCCCGGTGGTGCAGACGTTCCACTCGCTCGGCGTCGAGCAGGCACGCCACCTGGGCGGCCACTACGCCGGGCCGGGGGAGCGGATCACCCTGGAACGCGCCCTGACCCGGGCGGTCGACATCGCCGTCGCCCAGTCGAACGACGAGGTGGACGAGCTGACCCGGATGGGCCTGCAACGCAGCTCGGTGGCGCTGGTGCCGGCCGGGGTGGACATCGAGCAGTTCCAACCCGACGGCGAGGCGGCGCCGCGCGAACAGCGGGCCCGCATCCTCTCGGTCGGCTCGCTGGCCCCCGGGCACGGCCAGGAGGACCTGATCCGGGCGATGCGACTTGTCGGCGACGCCGAGCTGGTCATCGCCGGTGGGCCGCCGGCCGACCAGTTGACCAACCACACCGAGGCGCGGCGACTGCGCGAGCTGGCTGAGCAGGTCGGCGTCGTCGACCAGGTACGGCTCGTCGGAGCGGTGCCGCACGACCAGATGGCCACCTGGTACCGCTCGGCGGACGTGGTCGCCTGCACGCCGCACTACTCCTCCGCCGGCCGGGTCTCGCTGGAGGCGATGGCCTGCGGGGTGCCGGTGATCGGTTACGCGATGGGCGGCCTGGCGGACGCGGTTGTCGACGAGGTCACCGGACGCCTGGTGCCGCCCGGCGACGTGCGGGCGCTCGGCGTCTCGCTGCGTCGGCTGCTCGCCGACAACGCCGGCCGGTTCGCCTACGGGCACGCCGCGGTGGACCGGGTGCGCAGCAGCTACACCTGGGAGCGCACCGCCGGCGCGCTGGAGCGTCTCTACGAGCGGGTGGTGAGCCGCCGCAAGCCGGTCGAGGCCTGACCCGGCCACCGGTGCGGGACGGCGGAAGGCCGTCGCCTGGCACGGCGACCGCCCCACCACCATGCCCCGTGGGTAACCGTGCGGTTCGTCAGCCAGGCCGGCCGACGACGACCATGGCCTGGTCGCGCCGGCGGGCCAGCGCGCGTTGCTGCTGCGGCTCGGCGTACCGGGTCAGCCCGATCACCGCGGCCAGGGTGACCAGGAAACCGGCCGCGGCCAGCCACTCCCGGCCCGGCCAGATCTTGTCGTTCAGCAGCAGCAGGCCGACGATCGCGGCCGGCACCGCGCCGGCGGCGTCCATCGCGGCGACCGCGGCGGTCGTCGAACCGCGCTGCATGGCCAACCCCAGCAGCAGTTGACCGACGATCGAGTGGGCGATCAGCAGGTAGAACAGCGGGTGGGAGAGGAACGCCTCGGCGGACGCGGCGGACGCCAGGGGTCGGGCGGCGACCGCCGCCGAGCTGAACGCCAACCCGGCCAGCGAGCCGAGAGCCACCGAGCCGGGTGCCCCGCGCAGTCGGACGGCGAAGACACCGAGCACCGCGATGACGCCGAGCGCCACCAGCAGGGCGATCGAGCCGGCGGTGCCGAGCTGCTTCGACGGGGCCGGCCGGGCGGACAGCACCAGCCCGGTGATCCCGGCGAAGAGCAGGGTCAGCAGCACCATCTCCGCCACCGGCAGCCGCCACTTCAGCACCAGCACGCCGAGGATGGCGGTCACCCCGAGCCCGGCCGCGACGCTCGCCTGCACCAGGAACAGCGGCAGGTCCCGGCGGGCCAGGAAGGCGAGCACGAATCCGCCGATCTGGCAGCCCAGGCCGACCAGGTACGTCCGGTGCCCGGCGAGCCGCAACAGCAGCCCCGGATCGAAGGTGTGGTGGACCGTGGTGCGGGCCGCGGCCACCGACTGCAGGAGGTTGGCGAAGCCGTACGCGACGATCATCGCCGCGAGAAAACACCAACCGGAGGAGACCACCTGGCGAGGATAGAGGTTGGCGGGGGTCAGCGCTCGGCTGGTCGATCGAGCCGGCTGAGGATGTCGGCGTGCAGCGCACCGTTGGTGGCCACCACGCTGCTGTCGGTGCCCGGCGCGCCGGCCGGAGCCGGTCGACCCGACAGATCCGTGACAGTGCCACCCGCCTCGGTGATGATCGGCACCAGCGCCGCCACGTCCCACAGGGACAGCTCCGGTTCGACCATCACCTCGAGTGCGCCCTCGGCCAGCAGCATGTAGCCGTAGAAGTCGCCGTACGCCCGACTGCGCCAAGTGGCCCGCATCAGGTCAAGCATCGCGTCCAGCCGCCCGGCACGCTCCCACCCGTCGAGCGACGAGTAGCAGAAGCTGGCAGCCGCGACCTCGTGCACGGCGGACACCCCGATCCGCTCGCCGTCGGCGGCTCCGGGGCCGGCGTACGCCCCCGCGCCCGCGCTGGCCCACCAGCGTCGGCCCAGCGCCGGTGCGGACACCACGCCGACCGCCGGCCGGTCCCCGTCGTAGAGCGCGATCAGGCTGGCCCAGACCGGAACCCCCCGGACGAAGTTCTTGGTGCCGTCGATCGGGTCGACGATCCAACGACGGCCGTGCGGGGCGTTGGCCGCCTGCGCGCCGTACTCCTCGCCGAGCAGCCCGTCGGTCGGCCGGTGCTCGGCCAGCAGGGCGCGGATCTCCCGCTCCACCGCGGTGTCCGCATCCGAGACCGGGGTCAGGTCGGGCTTCGCCTCCACCCGCAGGTCGAGCGCGCGGAACCGGGCCATGGCGATGGTGTCGGCCCGGTCGGCGAGCAGGTGGGCGAGGGCGAGGTCGTCGGCGTACCCGGTCATGCCGGCAACCTAGCCGACGCCCGGCGGCTCACTCGTCGGGGCCGCGCCGGTCGCCCTCGCCGGGCCCGCGCTGGTCGCTCTCGCCGCGCGGGTCGCCGTCGCCGGCTCGGGAGGCGAGCAACCGGCGGTACGAGGCCAGCCGGCGCGGGTCGGCCTTGCCGGCGGCCACCCAGGCGTCCAGCCCGCAGGCGGCCTCGTCGGCCGTGTGCTGGCAGTTGGGCGGGCAGTCGACGGTGCCCTCGACCAGGTCCGGGAAGCCGTGCAACAGGCTGTCGGCCGAGACGTGCGCCAGCCCGAAGCTGCGGATCCCGGGGGTGTCGATGATCCAGCCGGGATCGGTGTCGACGCCCGGCACCGGCGGCAACCGCAGCGCCACCGCGCTGGTGGAGGTGTGCCGGCCACGACCGATCGCGCTCACCACGCCGACAGCGCGCAGCGCGTCCGGGACGAGGCGGTTGACGAGTGTCGACTTGCCCACCCCGGAGTGCCCGACCAGCACCGACACCTTGCCGCTGAGCAGCGCGCGGAGCGCGCCCAGGTCGGCGTCGGGTCGGTTGAGCACGTACGGCAGCTCCAGCTCGGTGTAGTAGCCGAGCACCTCCTCCGGGCCGGCCAGGTCGGCCTTGGTGAGGCAGAGCAGCGGCTCGACGTCCGCGTCGTACGCGGCCACCAGGCAGCGATCGATGAACCCGGTGCGCGGCGGCGGGTCGGCAAGCGCGCTGACGATCACCAGCTGGTCGGCGTTGGCCACCACCACCCGTTCCAGCCGGCCCTCGGCGGTGGTCTCGTCGTCGTCGGCGGTGCGGCGCAGCACCGAGCGACGCTCGGCGATCCGGACGATCCGGGCGAGCGCGCCCTCCGCCCCGGACGTGTCCCCGACCAGGCTGACCCGGTCGCCCACCACCACCGACTTGCGGCCCAGTTCGCGGGCGCGCATCGCGGTCACCGTGGGCAGCTCGGCCCCCACCACGCCGCGCTCGGCCCCGGCCAGCACGCACTGGTAGCGCCCCCGGTCGACGGCGATGACGAAACCGTCCACCGCGTCGTTGTGCTGGGGCCGGGTGCGGGTACGCGGGCGCGACGACTTTCCGGGCCGGACCCGTACGTCGTCCTCGTCGTACTCCCGCCGCTTGGTCGCCAGGGCCTGTCCTCTTCTCAGCTCTTGCCGGTCACCATTGCTGACCATAGTGCCGGGAACTCGGGCATGGTCTTGGAGGTGCACCCCACGTCGTCCACCTCGATGCCGGGGACGGCGAGGCCGGCCACCGCGGCGGCGTGCGCCATCCGGTGGTCGTGGTAGGTGCGGAAGATCCCGCCGCGCACCGGGCGGGGCCTGATCTCCAGCCCGTCCGGCGTCTCGGTGATGTCCGCCCCGAGCGCGGTGAACTCCCGCGCGAGCGCGGCGAGCCGGTCGGTCTCGTGGCCCCGGATGTGCCCGACGCCGGTGAACACCGACGGCGAGTCGGCAAGCATGGCCAGCGCGGTCAGCGCCGGGGTCAGCTCGCTGACGTCGGAGAGGTCGGCGGTCAGGCCGTGCACCACGCCGGTGCCCCGCACCGTCAGCCCGGCGGTGGACAGCGTGACCTCGCCGCCCATCCGCTGCAGCAACGAGCGGAGTTGTTCGACCGGTTGGGCGCTGCTGTGCGGCCAGCCCTGCAGGGTGACCTCACCACCGGTGACCAGGGCGGCGGCGAAGAACGGCACCGCTCCGGAGAGGTCCGGTTCGATCTCCCAGCCGCGTCCGGTGAGCGGGCCGGGCTCGACGGTCCACACGTCGGGGGTGCTGTCGTCGACGGCCGCGCCGGCGGCCCGCAACATCCGTACCGTCATCCGCAGGTGCGGCGCGGAGGGCACCGGCGGGCCGACGTGGCGGACCACGACGCCCCTGTCGAAGCGCGGGGCGGCCAGCAACAACGCGGAGACGAACTGGCTGGACACGGACGCGTCGAGCACCACCTCGCCGCCGGTGACCCGGCCGGAGCCGAACACGGTGAGCGGCAGGCTGCCGGTGCCGGTGACGTCGATCCGGACGCCGAGCGAGCGCAGTGCGCCGACCAGCGGGCCGAGCGGCCGGGTGCGAACGTACGGGTCGCCGTCGAAGGTGACCGGCCCGTCGGCCAGCCCGGCCACCGGCGGCACGAACCGCATCACGGTGCCGGCCAGGCCCACGTCGACGTGGGCGGGGCCGACCAGCGGGTGCGGCCGGACCAGCCAGCGCTCGTCGTCGCTTATCGACACGTGTGCGCCCATCGCCCGCAGGCCGGCGGCCATCAACTCGGTGTCGCGGGCCCGCAGCGGCTCGGCCAGCGTCGACGGCCCGGCGGCCAGCGCGCTGAGCACCAGGGCGCGCGCGGTCATCGATTTGGACCCGGGCAGGCGCAGCGTCGCCGCCACCGGGTTGGACGCGGTCGGTGCGCTCCACGGCTGCGGCGGCCGGGTCGCGGTCAGATTCCCCACGGTTACATTCTGCCGTGTTGGCCGGCCGGCGGCGGGCAGCGGCTGTCGTACTCCCGGTTGGCGGGACAGCCGACGGGCCCGCGACGCGTTAGCGTGTCGTCCATGTGCGGCAGGTACGCGACGACCCGGAGCGCCGGTGAGCTGAGCGCGCTGTTCGAGTCGTCCGACGACACAGGCGGCCTGCTCCGACCGGATCACAACGTCGCGCCTACCGACCCGGTGCCGCTGGTCCGGGTCAGCCCCGAGGGGCACCGCAGTCTCTGTGTCGGTCGCTGGGGTCTGCTGCCGCACTGGTCCCGGTCGCCCGCCGGGGCGGCCCGCATGATCAACGCGCGGGCGGAGACGGTGGCCACCAGCCGGGCGTACGCCGGGTCGTTCGCCCGTCGCCGCTGCCTGGTGCCGGCGGACGGTTGGTACGAGTGGGCCCGGCGGCCCGACGGTGGGCGACAGGCCTACTACCTGACGCCGAGCGACGGTTCGGTGCTCGCCCTGGCCGGCATCTGGTCGGTGTGGCAGTCCGAGGCCGAGACCCGGCTCACCTTCAGCGTGCTGACCACCGCGGCGCTCGGCGAGTTGGCCGAGGTGCACGACCGGATGCCGGTGCTGCTGTCGCCCGAGCACTGGGCGTCGTGGCTGGCACCGACCGACGAGCCGGAGCGGCTGCTCGTCCCGGCGTCGGCGGAGCGGCTCGCCGGGTTGGAAATCCGGCCGGTCGGGGCGGCGGTGGGCGACGTTCGTAATGACGGGCCGCAATTGACCGCCCGGGTTTCGGTGGAGCCAGCGGTGCGGCCACAGGAGCTGACCCTGTTCTGATACCAACCGGTCCACATCGTCAGGCGCCGATTTGCCAGGGTTGCGCGTGATTCGTCGCCTGGCCGTTCAGTCATGTTCCCGGCAGACCCTTGTCCCGGTGTTGTGAAGTGCGATAGAACACAGCGCCGGTAGTGGCTGTCGATTCGCACGGGGCGGACGACGTCCACCGATCTTGCCGGTCCCACGGGGGAGGTGGGTGGATGACACGGGCGCGTATGCCTCGCCCGCACGAGGTGGCTGCGGCGCGGCGAGATCCGCGACTGCTGCGGGCAGTGCGGGAACGGCGACAGGACGACGCGTGGCGCACCAGAGGCACATGCCAGAGCGTTGATCCGGAGACATTCTTTCCGGCACCAAACGAACCGGCGGACGCCGCCGTCGCGCTGTGCCGCAGTTGCGACGTGCAGGGGTCCTGTCTGGCCTGGGCCCTCGACGTCGGTGACTGCCACGGCGTGTGGGGGGCCACCACACCCCGCGAACGGCGGGCGATGCTTGTCGCCTGGCGTGGCGAGGTCGATCCGGATCCGGACGCCGTCGACGACGCCGGCCCGCCGGTGCGGGATCGTCTGCTCACCCTGGTCCCGTTGAGCTGACCGGCGCACCCGACCCGCACCCGCCGCCGGTCGGGCGGCGCAGAATGGGTCGGTGCTGACCAGCGACGAGATCGACACCCCGCGTGGTTCGGCGCGGATCGACACCGACCTGCCGTCCCGCCCGGCCACCGCTCTGCTCGTGCTCGGGCACGGCGCGGGCGGCAGCGTGGACGCCCCGGACCTGCTCGCGGTCCGGGACGCGGCGGTCGCGGCCGGCCTGGTCGTGGTGCGGGTGACCCAGCCCTACCGGGTCGCGGGTCGACGTGCGCCGGCACCGGCAGGCCATCTCGACGAGGCCTGGACGGCGGTGCTCGCCGTGCTGCGGGAGCGGCACGGCGACGCGTCGACGGTGCTTGTCGGCGGCCGTTCCAGTGGCGCTCGGGTGGCCTGCCGCACGGCCCGTGCGGTGGGTGCGGCCGGGGTGCTCACGTTGGCCTTTCCGCTGCACCCACCCGGGCGGCCGGAGCGTTCCCGCGCCGCCGAGTTGGACACCGGGCTGCCGACGCTCGTCGTCAACGGTGACCGGGACCCGTTCGGGACACCGGAGCCGGGGCCGACCGTGCAGGTGGTGACCCGTCCCGGGGAGACGCACGACCTGCGCCGGGATCCGGTTGGCACCGCTGCCGTCGTCGTGGCCTGGTTGCGCGCCCAGGGCTGGGCACCCGCCTGATCCGGTCGGGCCCCGGCGCGCCCGGGCGACCGTTTCCGGTGCCGGGCGCGGGTCGTTGCATCCGATGGTGCCGCCGGCCCGGTTCGGACCGGCGACACCAGTCCTCCCAGGCCCTTCCTGGTCCCAGCGCCGGCCGCCGTCGGGGCCGGGACCAGGAACGGGGGAGGGGCAGCCGGAATGTCCCAGTGGTCATCTCGCGTTACTAACCCCGGACGACTTTTCTGCGAGGGGGGCGACCGGTGCCGACCGAGACACGAAGCCTGAAACGGGACGAGCGTGACGTCCGGCAGCTGAAGCGGCTGCTGGATGGTCCGGAGTGGCCCGCGACGGCGGGGCCGGGCGGGGCGGGTGCGGTGAGCACTGGCACACCGGCCGGAAGTGAATCTGCGGGCAGGTCCGTGCGCGTATCCTCGGCGGGAAAGCATCCGACGCGAGGGGATGTGCGGTTGACCACCGAGAAGACGGACGAGCGCAGGGCCCGGTTCGAGCGGGACGCGATGCCATTCGTCGATCAGCTCTACGCTGCTGGGCTGCGGATGACCCGCAACCCGGCGGATGCCGAGGACCTGGTTCAGGAGACGTACCTGAAGGCGTACGCGGCCTTCCACCAGTTCGAGCAGGGCACGAACCTGAAGGCCTGGCTCTACCGGATCCTGACCAACACCTACATCAATTCCTACCGCAAGCGGCAGCGCCAGCCGATTCAGGCGCCCACCGAGGAGATCACCGACTGGCAGTTGGCCGAGGCCGAGTCGCACACCTCCAGTGGGCTGCGCTCGGCCGAGACCGAGGCGCTGGACCGGCTGCCGGACAGCGACGTCAAGGAGGCCCTCCAGCAGTTGCCGGAGGAGTTCCGCCTGGCCGTCTACCTCACCGATGTCGAGGGCTTCTCCTACAAGGAGGTCGCGGACATCATGGGCACGCCGATCGGCACGGTGATGTCGCGTCTGCACCGGGGTCGTCGTAATCTGCGCAAGTTGCTAGAGCGCTATGCCGGTGAGCGGGGCTTCAGTGCGGCCCGCTCGGCCAAGGGCTCGACCGCTGCCGCCGGCCGGGAGGTGTGACGTGAGCTGTGGACAGCCGCACGAGACGGACTGCCGTGAAGTGCTCGCGGAGGTTTACCTCTACCTGGATCTGGAGTGCGCCGACGAGCGGCGCTCGCTGATCCGGCACCACCTGGACGAGTGCGGGCCCTGCCTGCGTGAGTACGGGCTCGAGCAGGAGGTGCGGGCGTTGGTGGCTCGGTGCTGCGGCAACGAGACCGCGCCGGACGAGCTGCGCGAGCGACTGCGGGTCAAGCTCACCGAGCTGGTGGTCTTCGAGACAAGTGATTCCCGCGAGCTGGCCGACTGAGCGTCGGCGCCGCTGACGGAGCAAAGCCGGTGGCCCGGGTCGTTGTCGACCCGGGCCACCGGTGCACCCGGCGTCGGCCGGGTCGAGCTGATCGGTGACGGGCCGCCGGCCCGTCGATCCGTTCAGGAGTTGGGACGCTTGCCGTGGTTCGCGGCGCTCTTCTTACGAGCCTTCTTCTTCCGGGACTTCTTCGCCATGCTGACCTCCTCGTGATTGGGGCGGATCCGTGCTGCCCACGACCTCGGCGTCGGTGCTCCACCGGCGGCCCGGCAGCGGGTCCGACCCGCTGATGGTAGTGCGGTCGGCACCTGCCGCTTCTCCCCGGGGCGGGTGCCCCATCCCGGCGGTGCCGCTGCGCGCCCACCGACGAACGTCGCATGATTGGATACGTCGGCAGGCATATCGCGAAAAGGGAGGGCCCGGACATGGCCGAGGAGATCCGCGCCGAGATGGTGGCGAACGTCTGGAAGGTCGTCGCCACGGCAGGTGACACAGTGGCCGAGGGCGACACCCTGGTGATCCTGGAGTCGATGAAGATGGAGATCCCCGTCGTCGCCGAGTCCGATGGTGTGCTGGAGCAGCTCGCGGTGCACGAGGGCGACGTGGTGCAGGACGGCGACCTGATCGCGGTGATTGCTTGACGGGGGTGCGGGTCCGTCCGGCCGAACCTGCCGACTTCCCGGCGGTGGCCCGGTTGACGGTGGCCGCGTACGAGGCGGACGGCCAGCTCAAGGGCGGACACGGCTACGGCGAGGTGCTTGCCGATGTGTCGACCCGGGCCGCCAGCGGCGCGGTGCTGGTCGCGGTCGACGAGGTGACCGGGGCGGTGCTCGGGTCGGTGACCTTCGTGCTGTCGGGCACCCCGTTCGCCGAGCTGTCCGGGCCGGGCGAGGCGGAGTTCCGGATGCTCGCGGTCGACCCGGGCGCTCAGGGTCGGGGGGTCGGCGCGGCACTGGCGCAGGCGTGCGTGACGCGCGCCGTCGAGCTGGGTTGCACGGCAGTGGTGATCTGCGTCCGGGCCGGGATGGCCGCACCGGCGCACCGGCTCTACGCGCGGCTCGGGTTCGTCCGGGCGCCGGAGAAGGACTGGGCCCCTGCGGCGGGTGTGGACCTGCTCGGCCTGCGACTGGACCTCACAGCCGGCTGAGCCGCCGACGATCAGCCGCGCGGGCTCCCCGACGTGGCCGCCGCACTCTCGTCGGGCTTTGCGGCGGCACCAGCGCCGATCGCGCCCAGCAGTTCGTCGGCCACCTCCAGCGCGAGCTGGCGACGCTCCTCGTTGGTGATGTCCGGTGCCCGTACGGCGAACCAACTCGTGTGCACGGCGAACAGTGACAGCGCGGCGCGCAGTTGGGCGGCGGGGGAGTCGTCGCCCCGGCAGAGGGCGTCGACGAGCTGCATCATCCGGCCGCGCATCTGCTGGCCGGAGGCGAGGCTCTTGAGCACTGTCTGGTTCTGCTCGAAGAAGCGCATCACGGACGGCTGCTCGCCGCCGAACATCGTGTCGGCGTAGCGGGTGATCAGCTCGCGCCGGGTGGCCAGGGTGGCTGGCTGCGTCGCGGCCCAGGCGTTGAGGGCGTCCATCTTCTCCAGCCGGTCCTCGACGAAGCTGGCGACGATGTCGTCCTTGCTCTTGAAGTGGTAGTAGAGCGCGGCCTTCGTGACGTTGAGTCGCTCGGCGATCTCCCGGAGCGAGGTCTTCTCGTACCCCTGCTCGGTGAAGAGCTCGAGCGCGACGGCTTTGATCCGCTCCCGCGTCCCGCCTGTGCTCTCCCTCACCCAAACCCCCCAATTGACTTGACCGTGGCTTCCTACCCAACTTACCGTGCGGCTAGTAAGGTGACTAGCCGGGCGGCAAGTAAGTGTGGCAAACCTCGGGGGGAGCTTACCCATGACCACGCAGGCAACCCAGGCCGGCGTACGACCCAACAACATCAGGGTCGTGCTGTTCGGGCTGATGATCGCGATGATGCTCGCGATGCTCGACAATATGATCGTCAGCACCGCGCTACCGCGGATCGTCGGCGAGTTCGGCGGCCTCAACCACTTCACCTGGGTGGTCACCGCGTACGTCCTGGGCACCACAGTGTCCACCCCGATCTGGGGCAAGCTCGGCGACCTCTACGGTCGCAAGTCGGTCTTCCTGACCTCGGTCATCATCTTCCTCGTCGGCTCCGCCCTCTGTGGCATGGCCGGCTCCGGGATGCTCGGCGGTCCGCAGGACGGCATGGTCCAGCTCATCGCCTTCCGTGCCGTGCAGGGCCTCGGCGCCGGTGGGCTCATGGTCGGCGTGATGGCGATCATCGGTGACCTCGTCCCGCCCCGCGAGCGTGGGCGCTACCAGGGCATGATCGCCGGCATCATGGCCATCGCCATGGTCGCCGGTCCGCTGGCCGGTGGCTTCATCACCGACCACCTCTCCTGGCGGTGGGCGTTCTACGTGAACCTGCCGCTGGGCGGGATCGCGCTGCTCGTGTTGATCAGCACGATGCACCTGCCGAAGTACCGCACCGAGCACCGGATCGACTGGCTCGGGGCCGGGCTGCTCTCGGTCGGCATCACCGCGATCGTGCTCATCACCACCTGGGGCGGCAACGAGTACGACTGGACGTCACCGCAGATCCTCGGCCTGGCCGTGCTCGGCGCGCTCGCGCTTGTGGCGTTCGGCCTGGTGGAGCGCCGGGTTCAGGAGCCCATCCTGCCGTTGGCGCTCTTCGCGAACCGCAACTTCGCGCTGATCTCGGTGATCGGGTTCCTGCTCGGTTTCGCGATGTTCGGCGCGATGAACTTCCTGCCGCTCTACCAGCAGACCGTGCAGGGGGCGTCGGCGACAAACAGTGGTCTGCTGCTGCTGCCCCTGATGTTCGGCATGCTTGTCGTCTCGCTTGTCATCGGCCGGGCGATCACCAGGAACGGTAGGTACCGGGCGTACCCGATCATCGGTGGCGTGGTGATGACGGCGGGCATGGCGCTGCTGTCCATGCTCGACACCGACACCAGCAAGCTGATGTCGTCGCTGTACATGATCGTGCTCGGCGTCGGCATGGGCTTCCTGATGCAGACGTCGATGCTCATCGCCCAGAACAGCGTGGAGCAGAAGGACCTCGGCGCGGCCAGCGGCGCGGCGACCTTCTTCCGGTCGATCGGCGGCTCGTTCGGCATCTCGCTGTTCGGCGCGATCTTCGCCAACCGGCTGGCCAGATCCGAGGGCGGTCGAGCCTTCGGCGGCGGCGAGGCCGGCGCCGGCATGGACCTGGCGAAGCTCAAGGACCTGCCGGCCCAGGCCCGCGAGATGGTGCTCGGTGGCCTCTCCGACGCGATCTCGCACGTGTTCCTCTGGGCGGTGGTGTTCACCATCGCGATCCCGGTGCTCGCCTGGTTCATCAAGGAGATCCCGCTGCGCACCGCCAACGAGGCGCCGCCGCAGGCCACTCCGGAGGAGGAGGCCGAGATCGCGCTCGGCAAGGCAGCTCCGGTCGCCTGACCACAACCGCACCGCACGCCGTGTCGTCCCGTCCGGGTCGGCGCGGCGTGCCCGTTCCCGCGACCCGGCTACCTAGCGGGCGCCACGCAGGCGCTGCCAGAGGCGGCGTAGCGGGTTGCGGGGGCGGGGGACTCGGGGCGAGAGCGTGCCGAGCAGTTCGGTGGCCAGGGCCGCGGTGGCCCGGTCCAGTTCCGGCACGGCGAGCGCCAGGTGGGCCAGCGAGACGGCGATCGGGACCGGCCGGGCCCGAGCCACGGCCGCCACGTCGGCGAGCCGTTCCGCCGCCACCGCGGCCACGTCCGACCGTACCGACGGATCCACCCAGGCGGCCGTGACCAGGGCGAACAGCGCCGCCTCGGTGACCCAGTCCTCCACGTCCCAGACCAGATCGAGTAGCACCCGACGCCGGGTCGAACCCTCCCACGGCTCGTCGGTCCGGTGGTGCAGCAGCCCCAGGCAGGCCCACACCTGCACCCCACGAACCCACATCGACGGGTCGTGGGCGGCCAGCAGCCGACCCACCGCGTTCGCCGGTGCCGCCGGCGGGTGCACCAGCAGGCCGAGCAGGTCCGCCACGTCGAGACCGGCCAGGCCCACCGCCGCGTCGTACGCCGCCGGCGGGTGCGGCCAGGCCGGGTGGGCGAGCTGACCGATCCGTTCGACAGCCGTCGCCGAGGGCGCCGGTAGTGCGGGGGTGGGAACGTTGTCCGTGTAGTGCCACAACCGTTGGGCGGACGCTCGCCGGGGCTCGCGCGGGTCCGGATCCGACGTGCCGACGACGTCGATCCGCAGCCCGGGGGCGGTGGACGTGGCCGTCCGGACGGCGCTCGGCGGGGCGGCGGCGGACAGTTGTACGGCGTTGCCGGAACCGTTGTCGTCATCGGCCACGGCCTGGCGCAGCGCGTCGACGAGTGGGCCGCCGGCCGGGGTCAGCTGGCCGAGCCAGGGTCGGCCTCGGCAGCACTGCGCCAGGTCACCGTGCTCGTGGCTGTCGTCGGGGTGGTCGCGGACGAAGTCGGCGAGCGCGACCAGGTGGGCCAGGTCGCCGTCGCGCAGGTGCCGGAGCCGGTGCGCGGTGTGCACAGCGCAGTCGAAGGACGGGTCGCGGACCAGCGCCCGCTCGGTCCACTCCAGTGCCTCGTCCAGCCGGCCGATCTCGGCCAGGGTGCCGGCGATGTCCGCGTAGATCGCCAGGTCGTCCGGGTCCAGCTCGACGGCCCGAGTGAGGGCCGCGAGGCCGTCGCGGGTCCGGCCCGCGCTGCGGTACGCGTACCCGAGCCAGACCTCGCCCATCTTCGAGCGTTGTGCGCGTACCCCTCGGGTGGCCCAGCGCACCGCAAGCGCCGCCTCGCCGAGACGCCGGGCCAGCGCGGACGCCGCACCCAGCAACAGGCCGTGCTCGGGATGGACGGTGGCCGCGTTGCGGGCCAGCGTGAGGTACGGCGTGAGGGCACCCCGGTCGACCCGCGGCACCGGGTCGGGCAGCGCGGCGCAGATCTGCATGAGGGTGCGGGCGATGTGCTCCGGGTCCAACCGTTCGGCCAGCTCGGGCGCGGTGACCCAGGGCACGCCGGCCCACTCGGTGCCGGGCGCGTACGCGGTCGCCGCGGCCAGCAGCTCCAGCCCTTCGGCCGGGCGGCCGGCGGTGGCGAGCAGGTGGGCGCGGGCGACGACCGAGCCCACGAAGGTGTGGTGGTTGAGCGGGAAGAGGCCGAGGCCACCGCCGCTGGCCGCGGCGAGCCGGGCCAGCGTCTCGTGTACCTCCGGGAGGGTCGGGGCCTGCGCCAGTGCGCCGGCGAGGTGGCCGGCGGCGTGGTGCAGGTCGCCCTCGTCGAGTGCCAGCCGGGCCAGCGCCAGCTCCTCCGTCGCGGAGAGCGCGGGGTCGTCCGTTCCCTCGGGCACGTCGTCCTCTCGTCGCTGGGCTTGGCCGGGTGCGGCCCCGCCAAGCTTAGTTGATATTGAGATCAATTGGTGATCATCTGCGCACTCCTGCTCGTTCGATTGCCGAGATGCGCTTAAAAGTGCAAGACTGAGCAAGAATCGCGCGGCAATCGCGCAGGGAGGGGTTTCCGTGACACGTGCAGGGGCCGGGATGGCCGCCGACATCGACGAGCAGCCGGCTGGCTACGCCCGTCTACTCTCGGCCGCCAACGCCGCGGAGATCGCGCGGGTGGCGGCGGTCATCGCCCAACGTCGCCCCCGGCACGTGGTCTTCACCGCCCGGGGCACCTCCGACCACGCGGCCCTCTACGGGGCGTACCTGACCGAGATCCGGCTCGGCCTGCCCGCCGGGCTCGCCTCGCCCAGCGCGGTAACCCTGTTCGGGGCCCGACCCGATCTGTCGGACGCGCTTGTCGTCGGGGTCAGCCAGAGCGGGGGTTCACCCGACCTGGCCGAGGTGCTACGCGCCGCCCGCGCCTCCGGAGCGCTGACCCTCGCGGTGACGAACGCGCCGGAGTCGCCGCTTGTGGAGGTGGCCGAGCTGAGCGTCGACATCGCCGCCGGGCACGAGCGGGCGGTGGCCGCCACCAAGACGTACACCGCCGAGCTGCTCGCCCTGCTGATGCTCGTGGAGGGGATCCGGGCCGGCGACGGCGTGCTCCCGGCGGACGAACGGGAGGCGCTCGACGCGCTGCCCGAGTTGGCCGCCCGCACCCTGGCCGACGACACCCCGACCCGGCTCGCGCCGCGCTACCGGTTCGCCCGCCAGTTGGTCACCACCGGCCGGGGGTACGCCTACCCGACCGCCCGGGAGGCGGCGTTGAAGCTGATGGAGACCTCGTACCTGCCGGCGCTCGCCTTCTCCGGCGCCGATCTGCTGCACGGCCCACTCGCGATGACCGACCCGGAGGTTCCGGTGCTCGCGGTGGTCGGCTCCGGCCCCGGTGGCCGGTCGATGGGCGAGGTGCTGCCCCGCCTCGGCGAACGCCGCGCCGACGTCGTTGTGGTCGGCTCCGCCGACGTGCCGGGCGCCACCCGGCTGGCCGTGCCCGAGGTCGACGAGCGGTACGCCCCGCTGCTGGACATCCTGCCGTTGCAGCGGTTGGCGCTGGCCCTGGCTCTCACCCGAGGTGAGGATCCAGACGCGCCGCGCGGGTTGAAGAAGGTCACCGCGACGATGTGAGGGGCGGCGTGGCACCCTGGTCACCGTGTCCACGCTGCGCGACCTCGCCGAGGAGCACACCCATCTCCGTCCGGCCGACATCGACCACCTGCACCGCATCGCCGGCGACTGGCAACTGCTCTCCGATCTCTCCTTCGCCGACCTGTTGCTCTGGGTGCCGGTCGACACCGAGGGCACGTTCCTCTGCGTCGCCCAGGTCCGCCCGACCACCGCACCCACCGCCTACCAGGACGACCAGGTGGGGCGGATCGTCGGCGGTTCCGAGGTGGCCCACCTCGGGGTGGCGTACTCCCAGGGCCGGATCTGGCGGGAGGGCGATCCGGTCTGGTACGGCGACGTGCCGGCCCGGCACGAGGCGATCCCGGTCCGGTTGCGGACCGCCGAGGGGGAGGCCGGCGAGGTGATCGCCGTGGTGGGGCGGGACACCAACCTCTCCACCGCGCGCACCCCGAGCCAACTGGAGCTCAACTACCTGACCACCGCCGACGACCTGGCGCAGATGATCGCGGACGGCACCTTCCCACCACCACGGCACCCGGGCGAGACCACCTCCGCACCCCGGGTCGGCGACGGCCTGGTCCGGCTCGATGCCGGCGGCAAGGTCACCTACGCCAGCCCGAACGCGCAGTCCGCGTACCGCCGGTTGGGCTACGCCGCACACCTGGTGGGCGAGGATCTGGCCGCGCTGCACCGCCGGCTGGCCGGGGATCCGCTGGACGGCACCGAGGCGGCGAACGGCATCCTGGCCGCCCTGCGCGGCGAGGCGCCACCCCGACGGGAGATCGACGCGCGGGGTGCCACGATGCTCACCCGGGCGCTGCCACTGATGCCCGCCGGAGTGCCGATCGGCGCGCTCGTGCTGGTCCGCGACATCACCGAGGTTCGCCGTCGGGATCGGGCACTGATCACCAAGGACGCCACGATCCGGGAGATCCACCACCGGGTGAAGAACAATCTCCAGACCGTTGCCGCGCTGCTGCGGTTGCAGGCCCGCCGGGTGGCCATGCCGGAGGCCCGCGTCGCGCTTGAGGAATCGGTGCGCCGGGTCGCCTCGATCGCCCTGGTGCACGAGACGCTCTCGATGTCCAGCGACGAGGCTGTCGAGTTCGACGGCATCGTGGACCGGGTGGCCAGCGCGGCGACCGAGGTCGCGGCGACCGAGGTGAGCGTCGGCATGCGTCGACGGGGCAGCTTCGGCGTGCTGCCGGCGGAGATCGCCACCTCGCTGGTGATGGTCCTCAACGAGTTGCTGCTCAACGCCGTCGAGCACGGCTTCCCGCCGGCCGACGAGGTGGACGACGCCCCCGCGCCCGTCGCCGGTCCGGGTCTGGTGCCGGCGGTCGCCCCCGAGGTTGATGACGCGATCAGGCCGGAGGTGGTGGTCTCGGCGCACCGGTTCCGCAAGATGCTGCACGTCTCGGTGACCGACAACGGACGAGGGCTGCCGCCGGGCTTCGACGCGGAGCAGGCCAGCCGGCTCGGCCTCCAGATCGTCCGGGCCCTGGTCACCGGGGAGTTGCGCGGCACCATCGAGCTGCGGGCCGGCGCCACCGGCGGCACCGAGGCGGTCCTTGTCGTCCCACTGGCCCGCAACAGCCACGAAGGCCGCTCACCGGCCTGATCGCCGCCGTCAGCGGGTCAACAGGGCGACGGTCAGGCCGGGGCGCGGCCAGACCTGGGCGACAGCGAAGTCGGCGCGCAGGGCGTCGCCCTTGGCACCGGTCACGGCGGCCAGCGGATCGGCGTGCCGGCCGGAGATCACCAGCCACACCCGGGTCGTGCCGGCCAGGCACTGTGCCGGTTGGGGGCACTCGGCCGCCCACAGGTCGCCCCGGCGGACCTCGTCCTCGGTGACCAGCACGTCCCGTGGGGGGTCGTCGAGGTGGTACTCGATGCCGAGGTCGAGGAAGAGCCAGCTCTGCCGGGGCGAGTAGACCACCGCGTCGCCCGGCCGCTGACCCTCGGCGATCACCCGAGCCACACCCGCGTAGTCCACCGGCGCGCTGCGCGGCCATTCGTGGGTACGCCGCAGCGCCGCCTGGTCGGGAAGGCCGAGCAACCCGGCCAGGAGCACCACGGCGAGCGCGGCCGGCGCGGCCACCGCGGCCAGCGCCGCGCCCGCCAGCAGGCAGGCGAAGGGCACCACGAAGACCAGGTACCGGGGCACCCACAGTGGTACGACCTCACCGGCGGCGAAGAGCAGCAGCACGGGCAGCAGCACCGCGCTCACCGGTAGCAGGGCCCGCCGCCCGAGCCGGGCCGCCCCCAGCGCGGCGACCCCGACCAGCAGTCCGCCCACCACGCTGCTCTGTGCCACGCCGCCGGGCAGCGCGGTCAGGTCGTCCAACCTGACCAGGCTCACCCAGTTCAGCTGGCGGGAGCGTTGGGCCCGGGCCTTGAGCAGCAGGGGAGCGACAAGCAGAGCAACCGGAACCACGGCGACCACCCACCGCCACACCCGCCGGTCCCGCTCGCCGGCGCGACGGTCCCGGCCGGCGGTGGTTCGGCCCTGGGCGCCGGTGGGCCGGTCCCGGCCGGCGGTGGTTTGGCCCTGGTGGGCGGTGGGTTGGTCCGGGGTGGCGACGCCGGCTGCGGCTGGGCCGCGCCACCAGGCCAGCAGGACTACCAGAGCGTGCGCCGCGAGCAGGCTGAGCGCGATCAGGTGGATGAGCCCGAGCGCGGCCACCGCGGCGGCGTAACCGGCCCACCGGGTCCAGCTCGGCCGGCGCAGTGCGGCCACCAGCAGCAGGGTGGCGAGCACCGCGAGCATGGTGGCCAACGCGTACGGGCGGGCCTCCTGCCCGTAGCGGGACGTGCCGGGGAGGACCGCGAACAGCAGCCCGGCGAACAGCCCGGTGCGCCGGTCGACAAGCCGCGCGCCGAGCACGGCGAGCAACCCGGCCGCCACCGTCATCGCCAGCACGGCCGGAGTGCGCAGGGCGATCGTGGAGTCGCCGAAGATCGCGGTCCAGCCGTGCATCAGCAGGTAGTACGGCCCGGTGGCGGCGTCGATGGTGCCGGCCAACCGGGCCAGCTCGTCGGGCGACCGGCTGGCCGCGCTCCAGGTCGCCAACTCGTCGCGCCAGAGCTGGGCCGAACCCAGTCCGGTCAGGGTCACCACCAGGGTCAGCAGCGCCGGGGAGAGCCAGACCGGTACGCGGCGCAGGTGGTCCCACGCCGCACCGGTCGACTCGGACAATCTGCCCACGGTTCGAGCCTGCCACGCCTGGCCCGCCGTTGGGTGTCAGCCGGGCGCAGGCGGTCGGCGCCAGGCCGGCATCACGTCGTTCGGTCGGGCGGTCTTCGCCGGATCACGCTCGACCAGATCGCCGAGCACGGCATCGATCCGCTCGATCAGTTCGTCGTCCAGCCGTACCGTGGCCGCACCGGCCGTCTCGGCGAGCTGCTCGGGTCGGGACGCGCCGACGATCGCGCTGGCCACTGTTGGTCGGTGCAACACCCACGCCACCGCCAGCTGGGCCATCGTGCAGCCGGCGGCATCGGCGACCGACCGGAGCTGGCGGACCCGGGAGAGCAGGAGATCCGACGAGTAGCGGGCGATGAACGACCCGCCGAAGTCGTCGGTGGCCCGGGAGTCGGCGGGCGGGCGTTGGCCGGGTTGGTACTTGCCGGTCAGCACGCCCATCGCCAGCGGCGCCCAGGCGAGCTGGCCCAACCCGAGTTCCGCGCTGGTCGGCACCACCTCGGCCTCCACCACCCGCCACAGCATCGAGTACTGCGGCTGGTTGGCGATGAACGGGACCCGCAGTTCGGCGGCGAGCCGCAGGCCCGCCCGCAGCTGCGGGGCGGTCCACTCGGAGGCGCCGACGTAGAGCACCTTGCCCTGGCGGACCAGGTCGGCGAAGGCGAGCATCGTCTCCTCCAACGGCACCGTGTCGTCGTACCGGTGGGCCTGGTAGAGGTCGACGTAGTCGGTGCCCAGCCGGCCCAGCGAGGCGTGGCAGCTCTCGATGATGTGCTTGCGGGACAGCCCGGCGTCGTTGGCTCCCGGCCCGACCGGCAGGAACACCTTCGTGCACAGCTCGACCGAGCTGCGCCGGACGCCGCGCAGCGCCTTGCCCAGCGCCTCCTCGGCCCGACCTTGGGCGTACCGGTCGGCGGTGTCGAAGGTGGTGATGCCCGCGTCCAGGGCGGCGCCCACGCAGGCGGCCGCCGCGTCGTCGTCGAGCTGATTGCCGTGGGTGACCCAGTTGCCGTACGCGACCGCGCTGACGCGCAGGCCCGACCGGCCCAGTTGTCTGTACTCCATGTGAGGATCCTCGGGCCGTCCCGAGCTGTCGCCGAAGCGTTCGAGCGTGATCGAATCCGTCGGTGATCGAGATTCGGTTCTCGCCTGACGACCTGAGCCGGGTGCGGTTCGTGCACTCGCCCCTGGCCGAGCTGGTGGCCAGCTCCTGGGCTTTGCGTAAGCCGGCGAAGTACTGGATGCACCGGCCGTGGCGGGAGCGCGCCGAGCGGCTGCTGCCGGATGCCGGCCTCGAGCCGCTGCTGGCGGTGCTCAGATCGGCAAACGGCTACGTGCCGGACTTCCTCACCCCGATCGGGGTGACACCGAACCTGGCCGCCGAGTTACGGGCGGTCGCCGACACCGACCCGTCCCGGGTGCGACGGCAACTGGAACGCGCCGGTGCTCCCCGGCTGTCCCCTGACGAACTGGTCGCGCAGCTCCACAGGTACTTCACACTGCTGATCGCACCGGACTGGCCCCGGCTGCGGGCGCTCGCGCTGGCCGACATCCGGCGCCGGATGCTGCTCGCCGCCGAGCAGGGTGGGCGCACCCTGCTCCGCGAGGTGCACCCGTTGATCCGGTGGGACGGCGCGGCGCTGCGGGTCGCCGTCGGCACGAAAGTGCCTGCCGGCCTGGACGGACGCCCGTGGACGTTGCTGCCCACCGCGTTCTCCGGACCGACTGTCCACGCGATCATGGAGGGCGACGCCGGGCCCGCCCTCTGCTATCCGCCGGCCGGGCTGGGCGGGCTGTGGGATTCGCCGCCGCCCAGCGCGGCGCTGGGCGCTCTGCTGGGCAGTACCCGGGCGGCGGCGCTGTCCCTGCTCGACACCCCGCTGAGCACCGGTGAGCTGGCCGCGATGTTGGGGCTCGCGCCGGCGACCGCGTCGCACCACCTCACCACCCTGCGAGACAACGGCCTGATCACCGGCGTACGGCAGGGGAGAGTGGTGCGTTATGCCCGAACTATCCTTGGTGACCAACTGGTCGGCTGACCGTCGGCCCGTGATGTGGGATCCAGCACGCGGACATTGGCCGACCCCCTTCAGGTGTGGGAGCATGGGCGCATGACCGCCGCAGTCGTCCGCCGCTTCGTGGCACGTCGCCACGTCGATTACGGCCGCGTGCGCAGCGCGATCTGTCCGGCTTACTGACGACGCCCGACCAATCTGTCTCGGGCGCGCTCCGCGCCGGCTGTCTGAAGACACCGTTGTCCCGCCCGCTTCGCCGGGCCGGCCGTCGCGCCCCGCGTACCCCCGAGGCACAGCAGACAACGGAGGACGCCGCGATGGCGGTCAGCAGCAGCCCTGCCCGTTCCGAGGACCCGACGACCCGCCCGACCCGGGCGCCGCGCCGGCCCCGGGGTGAGGGTCAGTGGGCGCTCGGCCACCGTGAGCCGCTCAACCCCAATGAGCGGATCAAGAAGGACGACGACCCGCTCAACGTCCGGGCCCGGATCGAGACAATCTACGCGCACCGTGGCTTCGCCTCCATCGACCCGCAGGATCTGCGCGGCCGGTTCCGCTGGTGGGGCCTCTACACCCAGCGCAAGGCGGGCATCGACGGCGGGCGCACCGCCGTGCTGGAGCCGCACGAGCTGGAGGACGAGTTCTTCATGCTGCGGGTCCGCATCGACGGCGGCCAGCTCAGCCTGGCCCAGCTGCGGGTGATCGCGGACATCTCCCGGGAGTTCGCCAGGGACACCGCCGACATCACCGACCGGCAGAACATCCAGTACCACTGGATCCGGGTCGAGGACATGCCGGAGATCTGGCGTCGGCTGGAGTCGGTAGGCCTGCAGACCACCGAGGCGTGCGGCGACTGCCCGCGCATCGTGCTGGGCAGCCCGGTCGCCGGGGTGGCCCGCGACGAGCTGCTCAACCCGACGCCGGCGATCGACGAGATCGTCGCCCGGTACGTCGGCGACAAGCAGTTCTCCAACCTGCCCCGCAAGTTCAAGACATCGATCTCCTGGCTTGTCGACACCCCGTACGAGTCGAACGACATCGCCCTGCTCGGCGTCGACCACCCCGAGCACGGGCCGGGCTTCGACCTCTGGGTCGGTGGCGGGCTCTCCACCAACCCGATGCTGGCCCAGCGGCTCGGCGTCTGGGTGCCGCTGGCCGAGATCCCCGACGTGTGGGCCGGGGTGGTCGGGATCTTCCGCGACTACGGCTACCGCCGGTTGCGCAACCGGGCCCGGCTGAAGTTCCTGGTGGCCGACTGGGGTGTGGCGCGCTTCCGGGAGGTGCTGGAGAAGGAATACCTGGGGCGTACGTTGCTCGACGGCCCCGCCCCGGAGCTGCCGGCGAAGCCGATCGACCACGTGGGCGTGCACGAGCAGGCCGACGGGCGGCACTACGTGGGCGCCGCGCCGGTGGTCGGGCGGGTCTCCGGTGGGCAGCTCGCCGAGCTGGCCGACGTGGTCGAGGCGCACGGCAGCGACCGGGTGCGACTCACCCCGTACCAGAAGCTGCTGGTGCTCGACGTGCCGTCGGAGCGGACGGAGTCGCTCGTCGACGCGCTGCGTGGCATCGGCCTGGAGGCCCGGCCGTCGGCCTGGCGGCGCGGCACCATGGCGTGCACCGGCATCGAGTACTGCAAGTTGGCGATCGTCGAGACCAAGGCCCGCGGCGAGGAGTTGGTGGCCCGGCTGGAGCAGCGGCTGCGCGACTTCGACGCGGACATCTCGATCCACATCAACGGCTGCCCCAACGCGTGTGCCCGCACCCAGGTGGCCGACATCGGCCTCAAGGGTCAACTGGTGGTCGGTCCGGACGGCCGGCAGGTGGAGGGCTTCCAGGTGCACCTGGGCGGCGGCCTGGGCATGGCCCAGGGCCAGACCGCCGGCTTCGGCCGCAAGCTGCGCGGCCTGAAGACAACCGCCGACGAGCTTCCGGAGTACGTGGAACGGCTGGCCCGCCGCTACCTGGCCGGGCGGAGCGAGGGTGAGACGTTCGCCAACTGGGTGATCAGAGTCGACGAGGAGGAACTGCGGTGAGCAGCGAAAACCGAGCGGCACCTCTGTACTGCCCCTACTGCGGCGAGGAGGACCTGCGGCCGCACGAGGCGGGGCACGGCGCCTGGGAGTGCCACGCCTGCGCACGGGTCTTCTCGGTGAAGTTCACCGGGCTGCTCTCCCGGGCGGTGACCCGATGAGTCTCGTCTCCGCCGCGAGCCTGCGCCTGGTCGGGCCGGGCGCTGTCACCTCGGCCGAGTCGGTCGGGCGTAACCCGGACGAGTTGCGGACGCTTGCCGAGCAGGCGGCCCGGGATCTGGAGGGCGCCCCGGCGCTGGAGATCGCCAGGTGGGCGGCGCAGACCTTCGGCGACCGGTTCTGCGTCACCAGCTCGATGGCCGACGCCGTGCTGGCGCACCTGGTGTCCCGGGTCGCCCCCGGGGTGGACGTGGTCTTCCTCGACACCGGTCTGCACTTCCCGGAGACGCTGCGCGTGCGCGACGAGGTGGCCCGCACGCTGCCGGTGAACGTCCGGTCGATCCGGCCCCGGCTCACCGTGGGGCAGCAGGACGGCCAGTACGGTCCGCGGCTGTTCAACAAGTCGCCGGACGACTGCTGCCAGCTGCGCAAGGTGGAGCCGTTGGAGCGGGCCCTGTCCGGGTACGACGCCTGGGCCGCGGGCCTGCGCCGGGACGAGTCGCCGACCCGGGCCAACACGCCGGTGGTGACCTTCGACGCGCGGCGCGGCAAGGTCAAGGTCAATCCGATCGCGGCCTGGACGCAGGCGGATGTGGACGCCTACATCGCCCGCTTCAACGTGCCGGTGAACGAGCTGTTCAAGCAGGGGTACGGGTCGATCGGCTGCTGGCCGTGCACCCGCCGGACCAAGGCCGGCGAGGATGCGCGGGCCGGCCGGTGGGCCATGTTCGAGAAGACCGAGTGCGGGCTGCACGTCTGACCTCGCCGGCGACCACCCCGACCGGCCCTGGTGCGGCCGGAGGGGCGGACCCGGTGGTGCTTGTCGCACACGGCAGCCGGGATCCACGAGCGGCCGATGCCACCCGGGCGCTCGCCCGTGCCGTGTCGGCCGCCCGGCCCGGTACCCCGGTCCTCGCGAGTTGGCTTGACCACACCGAGCCGGGGCCGACCGAGGTGCTGCGTGGCCTGGCGGCGGCCGGGCACCGTCAGGCGGTGCTGGTGCCGCTGCTGCTGACTGCCGCGTACCACAATCGGGTGGACATTCCGGCTGCGGTGAGCGCGGCGGTGCGGGCCGAGCCGGCACTTGCGGTGCGGGTGACCGACGTGCTCGGCCCGGCGGACGGCACCGTCGACCCGGGGCTGCTGGGTGGGCTGCGTCGACGCCTCGCCGAGGCGCGGCCGGGCCGCTTCGACGCGCTGGTGTTGGCCGCGGCGGGCACCCGGGACGCGCGGGCCCGCCGGTCGGTGGGTCAGGCCGCGGACGCGCTCGGCGCGGAGTTCGGGGTGCGCTGTCGGGTGGCGTACGCCTCGGCGGCTCCCCCGGCGGCCGGGGTTGCGGTGTCCCGGCTACGTGCGGCCGGTGCCCGGCGGGTAGCGGTGTGCGCGTACTTCCTGGCGCCGGGCCTGTTCCACGACGCGGTGACCGAGGCGGCTCGAGCGGCCGGCGCGGTGGCGGTGTCCGCCCCGTTGACCGATGCGCCGGAACTGGCCGAGGTGGTGCTGCGCCGGGTCGATGACGGGTTGTGCGGCCACGTCGTGGCACCTGCCGGTTGAGGCCGGAGCGGACAGCGGAACGCCCCGGTGGGCGGACCCACCGGGGCGTACAGCTGTGTCGTTGGGATCAGGCGGAGTGAGCGCGCAGCACGCGGAGGCCGCCGCGCCGCTTGACGGCACGCCGTTCCTCTTCGCTCATCCCGCCCCAGACGCCGGCGTCCTGACCCGACTCGAGCGCCCACTGCAGGCACTGGTCGGTCACGGAGCAGCGCCTGCAGACGGCCTTGGCCTGCTCGACCTGCAGGAGAGCCGGCCCGGACGTCCCGATCGGGAAGAACAGTTCCGGGTCCTCGTCGCGGCAGACAGCATGGTGACGCCAGTCCATGGCGGCAACACTCCTCATTCTGGATGGGTGGCAACAATTGCTTGGTCGTGCTTTTCCTATATGCATCCGCAGTGCCGATGGTGACGGTTAGCGTCCGTCTATTCGGCAGTGCGTGAGCAGGCTGTTAGCGCCCGGGGACCTGCTGGAACAGCTCAACCTGACGAGCATATCCAGGCAATGTCCCGGTAACTCAAGTTCGCTTGTGAATACTTTCACGAACAGTCGTGATGTCAAGGGTGACGCTCGGAAAAACTCCGGGCGGTGAGCAAGCCCACAGCCCGTTTGCCCGGTTTTCGGGGCTTTCCCGATTACCCGCCGTGCCACAGTCGAGGATCAATATAGTACAGTCCGCGTGACATTGCTGACATTTCCGGCACCTGCCCCTCGGCGTGGCGGTGGCCTGTCGGCGCGGTTGCGGCCACCGTGTCGACCTAGGGCAGTACCCGAGACCTAGCAGATTACTCTCAGTGCGGCGGGAACGGAGGTGAATCTGACTTTCTCCCGCTCGCCGAGATAGTCGCCGTCCAGCTGGAACGCCTGCGGACGGGCGGAGAGCAGGGTGAACTCCGCAGTGTCGTGGATTCGTAACACCTGTCGACCGCGCGGATCCGGCTGCCGGGACAGGAACTGCGTCACTGTCCGTGTTGTGCTAGCCACCCGGAGCTGACGCAGGGCCAGCACATCGAGCCCGAGATCGAACGATGCCGACGGGTTCGGGTTGACCTCCCGGTCGCCCAGGTACGTCCACGGTGCCGTGTTCTGGATGATGACGGTGGCCAACTCGGCCTCGGCCAGCTCGCCCGGACGTTCCAGCACGATCGCCGGGTGCCGCCGGTCCGAGGCGAAGAAGTACTGGTTCATGATCGAGCGCAGGTAGAGCGTCGGCGTGGACACCCGGCCCTTGCGCCGGGCCTGCTCCACCCGGTGGATGACCGCGGCGTCCAGCCCGAAGCCGGCGCAGAAGGTGAAGTAGCGGTCGTCCGCGCGGCCCAGCCCGACAGTGCGGCTCCGGCCCAGCCGTAACCCTTCGAGGATCATGCTGGTCGCCTCCGGCCACTCCCGGGGCAGGCCCAACGCGCGGGCGAACACGTTCGTCGAGCCGCCCGGCACTGTCGCCAGCGCGGGCAGTCGTTCGGCCATCGGCACGCCGACGGCGCCGGGCGGCGGGTCGGCCGTCATCAGGCCGTTCACCACCTCGTTCACTGTGCCGTCGCCACCCAGGGTGACGACCAGGTCGACGCCCTCCGCCGCGGCCTCCCGCGCCAGCGCCATCGCGTGCCCGCGCCGCCGGGTGTAGCGCACGCTGAGGTCGACTTCGCTGCGCAGCGCCCGGACGAGCACGTCCCGGCTGCGTTCGCTGGTGGTGGTGGCCTTTGGATTGACCACCAGGACGGCGTGCATGGGCGGCACTGTACCTCCCGGTAGCCCGGGTATCGTGGCGCGCGTGACCATCGACTCGGCCCCGTTTCCCGTCACGCTCCGCTGGGCGGTCCGGCTGTTGTGGGCGGAGGCGGCCGCCGTCGGGCTGGTCGCGGCATGGCTGGTCTGGGCCGATCTCACGGCCACCACCACCCATCTGGCCTCGGCGTTGCTGGTTACCGCGTTCGCCATCGGGGCCGCGGTCGCGCTCTGGGCGCTGGGCCGGGCCCTGTCACAGCGCAAAGCGGGCGCCCGCGCGCCTGCGATAGTGCTTCAGCTGATGCTGCTACCGATCGGATGGTTCATGATCCAGGGCGGGTTGGGCTGGCTGGGCGTGCCGCTGATGGTGCTCGGGCTGGGCGTGGGCTGGCTGCTGGTCTGCCCCCCGACGACCCGGGCACTCGGCTTCGAGTGACCGACCTGGCCCGTCGAGCCGGTCAGTAGCCGCCGGAGCGGCGGGTGAGCAGCGCGATGGTGGCCCGACCGTCGACGGCCGTGGCGGATGCCGACGTCGTCAACGCGGTAAGCACCTTCCAGGCGAAGGACGACTCGGCCGGCAGCGTGGCACCCCGCACTGTCGGCACTGTCACCTCGACTGTCAGCGCGTCCTCGGTGACCGCGAAGCGGCACTCCAACTCGGCGTCGCGGGTGGCGATGGCGAGCAGCATGGCGCACGCCTCGTCGACAGCGATTCGCAGATCCTCGATCTCGTCGAGCGCGAACTGCAACCGGGCCGCGAGACCGGCGGTGGCGGTGCGGAGCACGCCAAGGTAACCGCCGTCGGCAGGCACAGTGAGGTGCACCACGTCGTCGTCGGTCGCTGGCTGGCCAGTCAGTTGAGTCACGCCTCATCCCCCCGGTCGGGGACTCTACCCGGTCGGTCGTCCGTACGCGTGCCAGCGGTGGCGGCCTGGCCGGCGAGCGCCCGCAGCGCCTCGCCACTGAGCCGGTAGGGGACCCACTCGCTCATCTGCTCCGCACCGATCGAGGCGTAGAACCCGGCGGCCGGGTTCCAGTCGATCATCCACCACTCCAGCCGCCGGTAGCCACGTCGTACGCAGATCTCGGCGAGCGTGGCGAGCAGCGACCGACCCGCCCCGGAACCCCGGGCGGTCGGTCGGACGTACAGGTCCTCCAGGTAGATGCCGTGTACGCCGGCCCAGGTGGAGAAGTTGAGGAACCACAGGGCGAAGCCGATCGGCTCGTCCCGCTCGTCCACCGCGACGTGACCGAAGAGCGCCGGTGCGGGACCGAAGAGGGCCGAGGAGAGCTGTTCGGCCGTGAGGTGACACTGGTCGGGGGCGCGTTCGTACTCCGCCAGCTCGTGCACCATGGCGACGACGGCCGGCACGTCCTCGGGACGTGCCGGCCGGATCGTCGGGATGACCGGTACGGTCACGCCTTCTTGGTCTCCCAGAAGATCTTGGCGATCTCGTCGATCTTCGAGAGCAGCTTGTCGGCGGTGGCCGGGTCGAGGCTGCCCTTGACGCCACCGGCGCCGGCGAGCTTGGTGGCCTCGTTGAACAGGCTGTGCAGGTTCGGGTACTTCTCGAAGTGTGGCGGCTTGAAGTAGTCGGTCCACAGCACCCAGAGGTGGTGCTTGACCAGCTCGGCGCGCTGCTCCTTGATGATGACGGCCCGGGTGCGGAACTCCGGGTCGGTGTTCGCCTGGTACTTCTCGCAGATCATTTTGACCGATTCGGCCTCGATCCGAGCCTGAGCCGGATCGTAGACACCACACGGCAGGTCGCAGTGTGCGCTCGCGGTGACGCGGGGCGCGAGGATGCGCGGAAATCGCATCAGGATCCTCCATGGGAAGTTTGCGATGATCAAAGGCGACATTACTCCTGGGGATGCTTTCCGAACGGACGGAGGTGAAACCAGTGGAGGCCGATCACCCGCCTGAGGTGGCCCGGTTGCGCGGGCCGCTGACCGCCGTCCTTGTCGTCGGCCCGTCCATGGCACCGACGTTGCGGCACGGCGACGCGGTGCTGGTACGCCCCGGCGGTCGGCGGATCCGACCCGGGGACGTGGTGGTCGCGGTCTTCCGGACCCGTCCCGACCTGCTGGTGGTGAAGCGGGCGGTCCGCAAACAGGACGGCGGCTGGTGGCTGCGCGGCGACAACGAGCTGGTCACCGACGACTCGCGGGCGTACGGGGTGGCCGACGTACGAGGGCGGGTGGTGGTCCGCTACTGGCCGCGCCCCGGGCGGGTACGTCGTCACGGGTTATGACCCCGCTCACATCCGGGAGGGGGTGTCGACACTATGCTCGGAAGTGTCCGGGTGACCCCCCGCACCGCGTGCCACCGCTCGCCGCCCACCTCGCGGCCAGGCCCGGCCGCCTCACATCTGCTCGACAGATCCTGGAGTCACCGCCATGTCTTCGTCCACCGTGGACCCCGCTGATCCCGTCTTCCTGCTGCACCGCGGCGGCAAGATGGCCATCACCTCGACAGTGCCACTGACCAGCCGGGATGACCTCTCCCTGGCGTACACCCCGGGGGTGGCCCGGGTGTGTGAGGCGATTGCCGCCGACCCCGCCCTGGTGGACGACTACACCTGGGTGTCGCACACCGTCGCGGTGGTCACCGACGGCTCGGCGGTGCTCGGGCTCGGCAACATCGGCCCACGTGCCGCGCTGCCGGTGATGGAGGGCAAGGCGGTGTTGTTCAAGCAGTTCGGTGGGGTCGACGCCGTGCCGGTCTGCCTGGACACCCAGGACGCTGATGAGATCGTCGCGGTGGTCCGGGCGCTGGCGCCCTCGTTCGGTGGTATCAACCTGGAGGACATCAGCGCCCCGCGCTGCTTCGAGATCGAGCGCCGCCTCGACGAGGCCCTCGACATCCCGGTCTTCCACGACGACCAGCACGGCACCGCGATCGTGGTGCTCGCCGCGCTGCGCAACGCCGCCGCCCTGCTCGACCGCAAGCTCGGCGACCTGCGGGTCGCGGTCAGCGGCGCGGGTGCGGCCGGGGTGGCAGTGACGAAGATGCTCATCGCCGGGGGTGTCGACCCCGACCAGGTGGTGGTCGTGGACTCCAAGGGCATCATCGGCCGGCACCGCACCGAGCTGACCGGCACCAAGGCCGAGTTGGCGGCGACCACTAACGCGGACGGCCGGCACGGCGACATCACCGAGGCGCTGCGCGACGCCGACGTGCTGATCGGGGTGTCCGGCGGGCAGATCCCCGAGGCCGCGGTGGCGGGGATGGCCCCCGGCGGGATCGTCTTCGCGCTGGCCAACCCGACCCCGGAGGTGCACCCCGAGGTGGCCGCCCGGCACGTCGCGGTGGTCGCCACCGGGCGCAGTGACTACCCCAACCAGATCAACAACGTGCTGGCCTTCCCCGGGGTGTTCCGTGGGGCGCTGGATGCCGGCGCGACCCGGATCACCGAGGCGATGAAGGTCGCCGCCGCGGACGCCATCGCCGGCGTGGTGGCCGAGTCGCTGACCGCCGACGCGATCGTCCCCTCGCCACTCGACCCGCGCGTCGCGCCGGCCGTCGCCGAGGCGGTCGCCGAAGCCGCCCGCCGCGACGGCGTCGCCCGCCGGTAGGGCAGGGCGCCTTCTTAACGGACGCCCAGCTTGTTACCGTGCCGATCATGCGTGCTGCCTTCGCCTCCCGTTTCGACGACGCCGACCCGCTCGCCGCGCTCACCGTCGGTGAGCGGCCCGAGCCGACCCCTCCGGCTGACGACTGGGTGACAGTTCAGTTGCGCGCCACCTCGCTCAACCACCACGACCTCTGGTCGCTGCGCGGAGTGGGGCTCGCCGAGGCCCAGCTGCCGATGATCCTCGGCTGCGACGCGGTGGGGCTGGACCCGGAGGGCCGCCCGGTGGTCGTCTACCCGGTGGTGGTCACTCCGGGCGACCCGCGCGGGGTCTCCATCCTCTCCGAGCACTTCGCCGGGACCCTCGCCGAGCGGGTGGTCGTACCCCGATCGAACCTGATCCCGCTGCCCGAGGGCATGGCGGCGACCGACGCGGCGTGCCTGCCCACGGCCTGGCTGACCGCGTGGCGGATGCTCACCACGAAGGGCCGGGTCGCGGACGCCGACAGCGTGCTGGTCCAGGGCGCGGGTGGTGGCGTCGCCACCGCGGCCGTCGCGCTCGCCATCGCGATGGGCAAGCGGGTGTACGCGACCAGCCGCGACGCCGCCAAACGGGACCGGATCTCGGCCCTCGGCGCGACCGCCGTGGAGCCCGGTGCCCGGCTGCCGGAACGGGTGGACGTGGTGATCGAGACGGTCGGCGCGGCCACCTTCGACCACTCGCTGAAGTCGGCAGCGCCGATGGCCCGGATCGTGGTCTCCGGCGCGACCGCCGGGCATGAGCCGTCGGTCAACCTGCGCCGGGTCTTCGCGATGCAGCTGGAGATCCTGGGCTCCTCGATGGGCACGCCGGGTGAGCTGTACGAGCTGCTGGCGTTCTGCTCGGACAACGAGGTGCGCCCGGTGGTGGACAGCGTGGTGCCGTTCAGTCGGGTCGAGGACGCCTTCGCCCGCCTGCACTCCGGCGACGCCTTCGGCAAGGTCGTCATCGACCACACCGCCTGACCCGTCCCGCGCTGCCCGCCCGTCCCCGCGCTGCCCGCCCGTCCCCGCGCTGCCCGCCCGCAAGATCACACAACATCGTGGAAATAGTGGCCTCAGGCGACGTTGAGGCCACTATTTCCTGGTTACTGCGCGATCTTGCGGGGCGGGGCGTGGTGGGTGGGGCGGGGCGGGGCGTGGGCGGGGCGTGGGCGGGGCCTCAGAGGTGGTCGTCGAAGGTGGCGATGTCGCCGCGGGTCGCGCCGGTGGGGATGCGCTGCTTGGCAGCCGCGTCGCCGTAGAGCGACCAGCGGAGGAAGTCGATGGACGTGTCCGAGACCACCCGCAGTGCGGCCTTGTCCTTGAGCATCGTCTGCCCGTGGTCGCCCTTCGGCAGGCTCAGCATCGCCTTGGGCCAGGGCACCTTGTCGTACGCGGCCTTGCCCGCCGCGTACTCGACGACCTTGTCCAGCTGACCGTGCACGAACAGTTGCGGCGCGGCCGTGCCGGCGAACGCGGTGCCCACCCCGAGCGCGGTGCCCGCGAACACCACCCCCGCGTCCAGCCGCTCGTCCCGGTTGGCGGTGAACAGCCCGATCGTGGTCACCCCGCCGGCCGAGTGCCCGGCTGCGGCGACCCGGTCGGCGTCCAGCCGGCCCTGCAACTGGTCGTCGGCCTTGGCGTCCAGCGCGAGCACCTGGTCCAACGCGTACGACACGTCGGCGGGTTGGTTGAGCACGTCGAGGACGTTGTTGTCGGCGCCCCGGGAGGTGTGCGGGAACGTCGGCGCGGCCACCACGAAACCCGCCGCCGCCCAGCGGGTCAACAGCGTGGCGTAGTCGTCCGGCCGACCACCCAGACCGTGGCTGAACATCACCACCGGGAACCGGCCCTTCGCCGCCGCCGCCCCCGACCTGGCCGGGTCGCCGATCTCCCCGGCGGCCGGGTACCAGATCTTCACAGGTAGCGCCCGGCCGGTGCGGTTCAGCTTCAGGTTGCGTACCCCGACGGGGTAGGGATTCACCGGCGCGTGCCCGGCGGCGACCTGCGGCGTCGCCACGGCGGTGGGCTCCGGCGCGGCCGGCGCGGCCGGCGTGCGCCGAGCCGGCGCGCCCGTGGAGCAGCCGGCCAGAACGGCCAGCAGCAGGACGGTGACCAGCATTGCGGGGGTGGCGCGACGGTGCATGAACCCGATTGTGCCCTGCCCGCCGGAACCGCCCGGCGGGCTTCGACGTGCTGCGCCCACCCGATCACCGTCCGCTGCGTCCGGGCGTCCGACTCGGTCAGGCCGCAGCCCGGTCGGCCAGAGGGCGTCGCCGCAGTGCCGGGTCGGTGAGTGAACGCGGTGGGAAGGCCGCGTTCGGGTTGTACCGGTTGGTGCCGGGCGGCACTATCTCGTCGATCCGGTCGAGGGTCGCGTCGTCCAGGGTGAGCGCGGCCCCCTTCAGCAGGTCCTCCAGCTGCGAGCTGGTGCGCGGTCCGATGATCGCCGAGGTGACGGCCGGGTGGGCCACGGTGAAGGCGATGGCGAGCTGGGGCAGCGTGCAGTCGATGCTGTTCGCGAGGTCGACGAGCTGTTCGACGGCGTCGAGCTTGGCCGCGTTCTCGGCGATCGTGGGATCGAACTGCGCTGGCCGCAGGGCGGCCCGCCCGGTTGACAGGTCGACGGGCTGGTCCCGGCGGTACTTTCCGCTGAGAAACCCGAAGGCGAGCGGGCTCCAGACCAACGCCCCCATGCCGTAACGCCGGCAGACCGGCAGGGTGGAGGCTTCGACGCCGCGGGCCAGGATCGAGTACGGCGGCTGCTCGCTGCGCAGGCGTCCGAGGCCGCGGCGCTCGGCTACCTGGTGCGCCTCGACGATCTCCTCGGCGGGGAACGTCGAGCAGCCGAAGGCGCGGATCTTGCCAGCGCGGACCAGGTCGGTGAGCACCGAGAGCGTCTCCTCGATGTCGGTCGAGGGGTCGGGACGGTGCACCTGGTAGAGGTCGATCCAGTCGGTGCCCAACCGCCGTAGGCTCCCCTCGACCGCCTGGAGGATCCACCGCCGCGAGTTGCCACCCCGGTTGGGCCCCTCGCCCATCGGGAAGTGCACCTTGGTGGCGAGCACGACGTCGTCGCGGCGCCCACGCAGCGCCTTGCCCACGATCTGTTCGGACTCACCCTGGCCGTACATGTCGGCGGTGTCGATCATGTTGATGCCCTGGTCCAGGGCGGTGTGGATGATGCGGGCACAGTCGTCGTGGTCGGGATTGCCGACGGCACCGAACATCATGGTCCCGAGGCAGTGGGTGCTCACCTCGATACCGGTGCCGCCGAGGGTGCGATAGCGCATGCCGATGCTCTCCTAGCTGATTCGGTGTGATCAACCGGCACCGTAGGAGCTTGAGTCGGCTCTAGGTCAACCCCGTTACCCTGCTCGGCATGGCTGAGGTCACCGCGGCGCTGAGCATCGGACAGGTCGCTGAACGCACCGGCTTGAGCGTGCACACTCTCCGCTTCTACGAACAGCAAGGAATCTTCGTCAGCGCCGTACGCCGTGCGTCCACCGGACGTCGCGTCTACAGCCAGGACGACGTGGACTGGTTGGGGGTCTGCGTCATCCTCCGCGCCTCCGGCATGCCACTGCCCGCGCTGCGCCGCTACACCGAACTCGTTCGCGAAGGCGCGGGCAACGAGGAGGAACGACTCGCGCTCCTCCGCGAGCACCACGGGCGCGTCCGGGACCAGCTCGGCCGGCTCACCCAGTGCCTCGACCTGATCACCTTCAAGGTCGGGGTGTACGAGGACATCCTCGACCAGGAAGGGCCAGCAGCCGGGTCAGGTCGTCCGCGTCCTTCGGTCGGCGGGGACGTTCCGGCATCCAGACCGGGTACATCTGCTTGAACTCGATCTGGGCCGCCACCGAGATCGTCGGCACGGTGAGCGGACCGAACCGGCCGGGTGGGGCGTCCAGCATCCCGGCCGGCAGCAGGGTGCCGGCCCAGGGCCCGGCACCCACAGTGGGTCGGCCGGTGCTGTCCCGACCCAGATACGCGAAGCTGACCTCCACGTCGGCGGTGAACAGGTCGAGCTGCGACTCCACAGGCATTCGCGGGTCGGACCGCCAGGCCCGACCCAGCAGCAGGTCGGCCAGCCGGCCCGCGTCGTCGCGCCAGCAGTACCAGTCGACGTCGACGTGCGGGCGGGTCACCACGCCAAGCTGGAAGTCCATCGCCCAGCCGCCGCGCAGCCACACCGGGATGTCGGCAGCCCCGGCCACCGCGACCACCTCGGCGATGCTCGCCAACTGTCGGCGCGCCAACTCGTCCACGGCATGACCGTACCGTCGGCGGCGGGCCAGTGGGCAGGACGCCGTGGGCCAGGGACGGTGCGACCTGAGCAGCTTCGCTAGGGTCACAGGCATGCCTGAGAACTACACGGACCCCAGCGGCAACACGGAGGCGTTCCGCGCCTTCAACCAGACGCCGGAGGCTGCGGCGCCGACGGAGGCCCCGTCCCGCCTGCCGCTGATCATCGGCGCGGCGGTCGTCGTTGTCGTGCTGGTCGCCCTCGTCGCCTGGCTCGCGACGAGCTGAGCGTGCCGGAGCGGGCAGACGCGCCCAGCCGGCGGCCGGCGGACGACCCGTCGGCGTCCCTGCTGACCAGGCTCCGGAGGATCCGCCGCGGTCCGGCCGTCATGGGTGCCCTGCTCCTGCTCACCAGCCTCGCGTACGCGACAAGCGTCGCCGGTTACAAGTGGCACCTGCACACCAAGGCTGAGCGGTTACGGGCCGAGGGTGTGCCGGTTCTGGCTGACGTGATCGACCGCCGGGACACCGTCGGACGTGGCGGCGGCACCGACACCATCGAGGTCGGATACCACTACGAGGGTGTCCGGTACTCCGAGCGGATCCTCTGTGGTTCCGCTGGCGGCTGCACCGAGGAACGGCCGGCGGTGCTGCGGGTGTGGGTCGACCCGGTGCACCCCGAGGAGTTCCTCGCCGAGAACGGCAACACCGATGATTCGGTGTTCGTCCTCAACGCCTGGGGTGGCGTCCCCTTCGGTCTGGCCTTCGCCGTGATCGGTGGGGGCATGGTCTGGGCGGCCACCCTGCCGGGCCAGGCTTCAGGCCCGACGCGGGCCAGACGTGGGCCCGGCCGGGACCAGGTGCGCCGTACCGTCAGTGCCCGGCGTCGGCGCAACGCCCGCCGCTGACGCGTCGTCAGCCGCGCGCGACCACGTCCCGAGTCTGCCGGGCGATCTCCCGTTCCTCGTCGGTGCGGATGACACAGACACTCACCTCGGCATCGTCGGGTGAGATCACCCGGTCGCCCGTGCCATCGTTGCGGGTCTCGTCCACCGCGATGCCGAGCCGGCCCAGGCCGGCAAGCGACGCGGCCCGGACGGGCGCGGCGTGCTCGCCGACCCCGGCGGTGAAGGCGATCGCGTCGACCCGGCCGAGCAGCGCGTAGTACGCCCCGACGTACTCGGTGATCCGCCGGCAGTACACGTCGAAGGCCAGCCCCGCCGCCCGGTCACCGGAGGCCCGACGGCTGAGCACCTCGCGCATGTCGTTGACGCCGGTCAACCCGAGCAGGCCGCTGCGGTGGTTGAGCAGGTCGTCGATCTCGTCGACCGACAGCCCACCCTCGCGGCGCAGGTGGAAGATCACGGTGGGATCGAGGTCGCCGCTGCGGGTGCCCATCACCAGCCCTTCGAGGGGCGACATGCCCATCGAGGTGGCGACGCTGCGTCCGTTCTGCACCGCGCAGGCGCTCGCCCCGTTGCCCAGGTGCAGGGTGATCGTGTTGAGCTGCTCGTACGGGCGGCCGAGCAGTTCGGCAGTGCGCCGGGACACGTACGCGTGCGAGGTGCCGTGGAAGCCGTACCGGCGGATGCCGTACCGCTCGGCGGTGTCCCGGTCGACCGCGTACGTCGCGGCGGCCTCCGGCAGGGTGTGGTGGAACGCGGTGTCGAAGACGGCCACCTGCGGGACGTCCGGCAGCGCCGCGCGGGCCACCTCGATGCCGGCCAGGTTCGCCGGGTTGTGCAGTGGGGCGAGCGGCACCAGGTCCCTGATCGCGGCCAGCACCGCGTCGTCGACGAGCACCGGTGCGCTGAACGTCCGGCCACCGTGCACCACCCGGTGCCCGACCGCGGCCAGCCCGCTCAGGTCGAGTCCGGCCAGGATCTGCCGTACCGCGCTGGTGTGGTCCGCCGGACCGCCACCGGGCTCACCGACCCGCTCGACGGTGCCGTGGTCGAGCACCCGGTCGTCGTCGTAGTGGCGCCACTTCACCGACGACGACCCGCAGTTGAGCACCAGCACCCGACTCATGAGGACTCCTCGGTGGCCGCCTGGATGGCGGTGATCGCCACCGTGTTGACGATGTCCGGCACGCTCGCGCCGCGGGACAGGTCGTTCACCGGCCGGCGCAGACCCTGCATGACCGGGCCGACGGCGACCGCCCCGGCGGAGCGCTGCACCGCCTTGTACGTGTTGTTGCCGGTGTTCAGGTCCGGGAAGATGAAGACAGTGGCCTGCCCGGCGACCGGGCTGCCGGGCAGCTTCGTCGCCGCCACCGCCGGGTCGATCGCCGCGTCGTACTGGATCGGCCCCTCGACCAGCAGGTCGGGCCGGCGCTCCCGGACCAGGGCGGTGGCCGTGGCGACCTTCTCCACGTCCGCGCCCGCTCCGGAACTGCCGGTGGAGTACGACAGCATTGCCACCCGGGGTTCGATGCCGAACCGGGCGGCGGTGTCGGCCGACGAGATCGCGATGTCGGCGAGCTGCGCGGCGTCCGGGTCGCGGTTGACAGCGCAGTCGCCGTAGACCAGCACCCGGTCGGCGAGCAGCATGAAGAAGACGCTGGAGGCCACCGAGACCTCCGGCACGGTACGGATGATCTCGAACGCCGGTCGGATGGTAGCGGCGGTGGTGTGCGTGGCACCGGAGATCATGCCGTCGGCCCGTCCGGTCGACACCATGAGCGTGCCGAAGTAGTTGGGTTGGGCCACGATGTCGTGCGCCAACTCGGCGGTCATGCCCCGGTGGGCGCGCAGCCGCGCGTACTCGGCGGCGAAGTCGTCCCGCCAGTCGCTGGTGGCCGGGTCGACCACCGTCGCGTCGCCGAGGTCGATGCCCAGCTCGCGGGTCCGCCGGGCGATGTCGTCCGGCCGGCCCAGCAGCGTCAGGTCAGCCACCCCGCGGCGGAGCAGGATCTCCGCCGCGCGCAGGATCCGTTCCTCGGTGCCCTCGGGCAGCACCAGGTGCCGGCGCTGCGAACGGGCCCTGTCGATCAGCTCGTTCTCGAACATCAGCGGGGTGACCCGGGTCGACCTGCTGACGCGCAGCCGGCGAGCCAGGTCGTCGGTGTCCACGCAGCGCTCGAACGCGCCAAGCGCCGCCTCCACCTTGCGCGGGTTGGCCGTGCTGGGTCGGCCCTCGATCCGGCTGGACGCGGCCACCGTGTCGTAGCTGTCGCTGCGCACGGAGAGCACCGCCAGGCCGGTGTTCAGGCCCTGCACCAGCCGCATGACCCGGGGGTCGGGCTGCTCGCCGAGGGTGAGTACCAGCCCGGCCACCGACGCCTGCCCGGCCACGTGCGCGGCGCTCGCGGCCACCAGCAGGTCGGCCCGGTCCCCGGGGGTGATCACCAGGGCGCCCTCGGTGAGGTGGTCCAGCAGCGTCGGCACGTGCGCCGCGCCGACCACGAAGTCGAGTACGTCCCGGCTGAGCGCGGCGTCGTCGCCGGCCAGCAGGGTGGCGCCGAGCGCCGCCGCCACCTCGGCCACCGTCGGCGCGGACACGCTCGGCACCTCCGGGATGACGTACGCCGGCACGGGCAGCTCCGGCAGCGTCATCGGCGCGCACACCCGGTTGGCGATCACCGCGAGCACCGTCGCGCCCAGGTCGGCCAGATCGTGGTACGCCCCTCGCATGGCCGCCGCGACGGCCGCCGGCTCCTGTTCGTAGCCGTCCACCACCGGCACCACCACGCTGCCGAACTCGGTGGCCAGCCGGGCGTTGAAGGCCAGCTCGCGAGGATGGGCCGGATCGCCGGGGTCGTCGAAATCGCTGCCCACCACGACCACGGCCGAGCACTGACGTTCCACCGCCCGGTACCGCTCGACGACCGTGGAGATCAGTTGCTCACGCCGGCCGTCGGCGACCAGCCGGGCCGCCTCGGCGTAGGTGGAGCCGGCCAGGTCGGCGAGCGGCACCTCGACCCGGTACCGCTCGCTCAGCAGCGCGAGGATCGGGTCCGACCCGGTGTCGGCGACCAACGGCCGGAACACGCCGATCCGCCCCACCTGGCGGGACAGCAACTCCGCCAACCCGAGGGCGACAGTCGACTTGCCCCCGCCCGAACCGACGCTGGTCAGATACACGCTGCGAGCCACAGTCCCCACCCTAGAAGATCGCGAGACTCCCCACCCGGGCCCTACGGCCCCCATCACCGCGGCCCTCGGTCCGGGCTCGTGCGGGCGGCGGCTGTGCCGCGGGTGGTCAGGTCGAGCGCAGGGCTGCGATGCCGGTCAGGAAGATGTCGATGCCGGCGAGGAACTGCTCGCGGTCGTCGTGGTCGCGCAGCTGGGTCACTGTCGCGTGCACGAACGGGTACCTGTCGGGGTCCAGTTGCGCCCACTTCGCGGCCGTGGTGTCCAGGAACGCCCCGCGGTCCGTGTCGCGGCCGGTGAGGTGCCGGGCGTTGGCGGCGTTCTGGACAGCGACACCGAGGACGTAGTTCACGAGCGTTCCGGCCGCGTCGAAGCGCACCCGCTCGGGGACGGCGAGTGCGTCCAGCAGCCTGCCGATGCTCTCGTAGAAGTCCAGCAGCGCGGGCCGCCACGGTTGCCGGGAGAGTTCCGCGCCGACCCAGGGGTGGGCGTCGATCGCGTCGAACAGGCCCAGGGTGAGCAGGCGCAGGATCTCGCGGGGGCTCCCGGTGGTGGCCGTGCGGGACAGCACACCGGTGATGACGTCGTCGGTGGCCGCCGCGAGCAGGTCGCTCTTGTCCGCGACGTGGTGGTAGATCGCGCCGTAGCCGGTCTTCAGGCGAACCGTGAGCGCGCGCAGCGTCAGGGCGTTCTCGCCGCCGCCGTCCAGGATCTCGGTAGCGGTCTGGATGATCAGGTCCCTGGACAGGCTGTCCGTGCGGCGCGGGGTCTGCCCGGATCCGTTGGCGGTTCGGTGTGCCATGAGCCCAGTGTCGCACGTTGGATTGTTGATCCAAAGCCGTGCTAGCGTCTTTGGAGCGACGATCCAACACGGGTCGTCCAGTAGTAGGCCTGGGGGAACACCATGACGACACCGGTCACGATCATCGGGGCGGGCCTCGGCGGACTGATGCTGGCCCGCGTGCTGCACGTGCACGGCATCCCGTCCACCGTGTACGAGGCGGAGGCGTCCTCGGCGACGCGTACGCAGGGGGGACTACTCGACATCCGCTACTACAACGGCCAGCCCGCGCTGGAGACGGCCGGCCTGATCGAGGAGTTCCGCACGCTCGTCCTCGACGGGCGTCAGGCGATGCGGCTCCTGGACCGGCACAGGAACATCCTGCTCAACGTGCCCGACGACGGCACCGGTGGCAGCCCGGAGGTGCAGCGCGGTGAACTACGGCAGATGCTGCTCGACTCACTCCCCGCCGGCACCGTCCGGTGGGGCCACAAGGTCAGCGGCGTCCGCTCTCTCGGCGAGGGCCGCCACGAAGTGGCCTTCACCAACGACACCGCAGTCGTCACCAGCCTGCTGGTCGGCGCGGACGGCGCCTGGTCCCGGGTCCGACCGCTGCTCTCCGACGCCACGCCCCGGTACACCGGCTTCTCGTTCATCGAGACGCACCTGTTCGATGGCGACACCCGGCACCCGACCAGCGCGGAGACCGTGGGCGGCGGAGCGATGATGGTGCTGGAGCCGGGCAAGGGGATCCTGGCCCACCGGGAGCGCGGCGGAAACCTCCACACCTGGGTGATGCTCGCCCGGCCGCAGGACTGGTTCGCCACCATCGACTTCACCGACCCCGACGCGGCCACCGCACGGATCGTGCGGGAGTTCGAGGGCTGGGCGCCGGAACTCACCGCGCTGGTCACCGACGGCGAGACCCCGCCGGTCCTGCGCCACATCTTCACCCTGCCCGCCGAACACGTGTGGGACCGGACGCCCGGGGTCACGCTGCTCGGTGACGCCGCACACCTCGCGGCACCCAACGGCGAAGGCGCCAACCTGGCCCTTCTCGACGGTGCCGAACTCGGCACCGCCGTCGCCGCGCACCCCGGCGACATCGAGACCGCGCTCACCGCGTACGAGCGGGCGATGTTCGTGCGTAGTGCCGAGGCCAACGCCGAGGGCCCCGACCTTCAGGACATGCTCGGCGACGGCACACCCGACACGCTGATCAGGGCGTTCACCGGCAGTTGAGGGTCAGGCGTCCTCGTCGTCGGGGTCGCCTAGGCGGGCCAGGCGGGTGGTCAGGCGCTCGATCGGCGGTGCGGTAGGCGTCTCACCTGCTAGGCGTCGCAAAAGCCGAAAAGAATTCACGCCTACACTCGCTTCCCATGACCACCCGGCGCCTGAGCAGCGACGATACGTCGACAAGGAGGTCGACGGCCGCAGGCATGCCCGGTGACGCTCCTACCCAACCTGACGCACCAGTCGACGAGCGGACGATGGTGATCGGACGCTCCGACGCCCCCACCGAGCTGATCGCCGCCGCACCCCAGCCACCGCCGGTGTTCGTCGACCCCAGCGGCCGACGTCGCTCCCGCCTGCGCTGGCTCGCATACGCCGTCGGCCTGCTGGGTCTGCTCTACACCGGGCTGGTGGCTGTCAGCTTCGCCGGCGGCGTGGTGGACCCGCGCACGGTGCTTCCCTTCGTGGACGAGGTCGAGCAGCCCCAACGGCAGCGGTCGCCGCAGGCCGAGGCGATCACCGTGGTCCCTGAGCCGTCAACGGCCACCCCCCGTACGCCGGCGGCCACGGTGACCCCCACCCCCGCCCCGGCGGCCCCCCGCCCGGTCACCCCCAGCCGCTCGCCGAGCGCCACCCGCTCGCCCGGTCTTCGTCTCCTCCACGTTGCCGGCCTTGTCGGTCGAGCGGAACCGCAGCTCGTGCTCGCCGTCGCCGGTGATGGCCACCGGTGCGGTGTAC